>NZ_NPDI01000011.1:0-51057 GCF_002251265.1 Rhodopirellula sp. MGV
CTTGGAGGCTCTCTGCCTTTCTTTGATCTTTCATGATGACAATTCATATTCATTGCGACTAAAAAGGAGTATCGAAGACCACGAAGCAATTGAGTCAGCCAAGCGTACGGGCAAATAACAATCGGATGCACGACGAGCGGCGGAGTTGTGCTGGTACCGAGTTTGAGTCAATCGCCGCCGCCGCGTGATCCGTAACGTTACGCCAATGAGGATGCGTTGACCTCCACTGCTCTTGAGACAGACCGATTCCGAATCCTTGATGCACTTCTACTGATCAGTGCGTTCGCGATATCGGCGGCAATCATTGGGACGCACGTCGACACATCTAACACGTTCGCCGATGTCCTGTTCAGCACCCACATTGCTATTCGTATCTTAACGCTGACCCTTGCCGCAAGAATTCTCTGGCGTCACGTACGATTTCGGCACACGTTTTGGTCGAAAGGCAAACTCTCTGTTCTTGCTGTTGCTTCCGCATTCGTGCTGGATGCCGCCAGCCTTTGGAGCATTATTGCGTTTGACAATCCGTATGAAATTCAAGACTCTCTTTCCATTCGACTGCATGACTTCTGGCAGATTCTATGGAACCATTACAATCGAGGGTTTGAGACGCCTGCCAACGTCACCGTGGCGGCTTGGATTGCGCACCAGTTGTTGGTCGGGAAGACATCAAACCGAAGAGACTGGATTGATACCGTTGGTGTGGTCCTTGGCTTGTTTTGGATCGTTGGTGCGCTTAGCATTCAAGCTGTACTCCATTTCGTGGCGTAACAATGCGATCGCTTTAGGTCAGAAGTCAAGAGGATAAGCGGCAAGCGAGCCGATCCTTCGAGCTCGCGTTAAGCCGCTGCGGTTCGCGCGCACCTTCATCCCGGAATTGATTCTCCCATTTCCGCCTCGAACGTTTCAGTTGTTTTTCGCGGGTGGCTGGTCGGCTCCAAGCTTTGTGCGAAAGGTCTCTGGTTGAACCGGTTCCAAGGCTGGCGATGCTCGCTGTTGGGCTCTCGTGACGGACCTGCGGTGGATGACACACTGAGCTGGCTCAGAGCGTTGGTCCAGCGGGCGCTTCAATATACGAGAGCACGTTTCTGTGGCGCGCTGCTCTGGCACAGAGCACTCCGCTATCGCAACATCGTCAAAGACGATGGGGGAGGGCGCATGTTTCTCAAGATACAAGATCACAGAGACCAGAATCGTTGTATTTCCACGTCTTGTAGAAATTCTTCTGCGGTACGTTGGCAACTGCTGCTGGTGCTTTTTGTATTGCTCGTTTGAATCGATGTCGAATTTTAGCTATTCGCGACGCACAACGGCGTTCGCCGTCTTTGCGGAGTTTTCGATTGCGTCTGTCGTCTCACAGCCGTTTGAAAGTAGTGATCCTGGTGCGGTTGATCAATTCTGGGGGGCGAATCGTCGTTCGACCGGGTTGGTTCTGCAGTACCGGCTGATGTATCCGCTTGCACGGCTCGACTGGTCGCTTGGATCGAGCCGAGTGCTTTCGAAGCTGCCACACGCGAGTTTTCCAAGTGCCATATCAAAGGCGGTTCGATGTCGCGTGCTAGTACACAGTTGCGGATGCCCAGCAACGCAATGTGAGTTTCCCGGGCGCCCGGGAAAACTTTTAGACGTTCACTTGCATTGTCGGCCGCAGGCCTGTCACGAGCACCCGATTGAATCGCTGTGCTGTGTGGTGCCATGCGCTCTTGCTGCAACTTTTGAGAGGTCGGTACCGCGAATCTGGTGCGTGAAAATGCAGTCTCGCATCGTTGTTCACAATTTGTCTGGCAAGGTTGGGAGAACGATTTTTTGTATCGGGAATCAAGAATGTGATTCAATAAATGCTTCCGTCGAATTCTTTTTCAATTCAAACAAAGGAAAAGCACAAAATGCCGACCGTTCAGAACCAACCAATTTCACGATCTGAGCTTAAGGAAACGCTATCGCGTATCGCCGAGATGCCGATCCCAAGACTCGAGAAAGTTATTCGTGACCACCCAACAATCAAATCAGTTTCTGATGCATGTTTGCTTTTGCCGACTTTGAGCAAGGCGAATCAACGCAGGTTGTGCACGTCGATCGCCAAGACGGGGCAAACACAATTGATCGATGTGACATCCGCAGGGGTATTGCTTAACGGTCGGCATCGGTTAATTGCGTGCTTTATGCTCGGGATTGAGCCGAAATTGCGGCAAATCGATCCTGACAATGCGGTTGAGTTCGTTTTGGCTGATCAATACCAACGAAGCTACAACCGCGCCGCACGAGCACAAATCGCACTTGAACTCGAAACTTTGATAAAGGAAAAAGCGAGGCTTCTCGATGAACCAGCTTTTGCCGCTGAGGCGTCGAAGCTGCAGAGCGGTAGGCGTTTCTGCGTCGATTTGGATGTGTATTTCACTGACCGAAAGCCATTGCATCTCGAAGAGGGCGAAAGCGTTCGTGTTGCTGCAATTCGGATGGCAGGTAGCACACCGTCTGCAGTACGACGCCTTATCACGCTTCAAAACAAATCTCCGGACCTTGCTAAACGTGCGGTTCAGGGGGGAATATTGCTGCGTGATGCTGAACGCGAACTCCAAAGACAAGCCGATTGCGGCGGATTCGCTGTTTCCCGTGGCAAGCGGCAGGTTGCGATTCGGCATGCTGCAAAAATGTCACCGGGAATTGGTAAACTTAAGAAGGAGTTTGGCAACAAGAAGCGGAAGATTCAGATCTACGAGCTTTCATCCCGGAGTTTTAACGTCGTTTGCGATTCGCCCAGGAAAAGGACAGTTGTGTCGATTGCTGGTACGTACGCCGCAGCTCGATGGGAGGGAGTTCTTCTACTGATCGGGGAATTCAGCGGGTGAAACGATGGAAGCGTAGCCTATACTCCGTTCGATCCGGTGTTGCGGGGCTTATGCTTGCCACGCTTCGTGCTGGCATGCTTCCAGTTTTAAAGAGTCGTTCGACGTAGATGGCTATGTCCGAAAGGGCGTTTGTTGGCAATGTGAATCACGGCGTTGCAACTGGGGCTTTTAGAGAGCATTAGGATGCTGCTGTCATTGACGATTACTGGATTCGTGGAAGCCAATAGTGACGCTATCTTCGGCACTGGTGTTGCGTTCAACGTGAATCGAAGGTCAGGCCCATGGGATTCGTGAAAAGAGTTGGCAAGGTACCCAAACAGGCGGAGAAACTATCGCTTGATATTGTCCAGTTTGCGTTAGACATTGTTGGCATCGCTGACCCTACTCCAGTTAGCGATGGCATCAGCGGACTGATTTCGCTTGCGCGAGGTGATTTACTGGGCGCGGCCATCAGTGGTCTGAGCATGGTCCCTTTTCTCGGTGATCTTGCGAAAACAGGGAAAATACCGAAGTACGCGCGGTCGATTACCGAGCAATTTCACTAGCCAGAAAGAACATCGATTTCGCAAGGATCCTTCGCCCTGCCTTCGTGAACCTTGGAAAGGCTTTGGACAGTTTGCCAGTGAATCAGATTCCTGCATCTGTGCGACCGCAAACCGTTGCGATTCGGGAAGAGGTCAGGGCATTTCTTCACAGCACAAGGTGGATCGACGAGTTAGAGGTGCCGTTCAAGCGTCAGTATCATCACTATTCAAAACACACTGGTGCTCACTGTTCAGGTCGCACGGGTACGAAAATGGATCTGACGCCCAGCGAGGCCACGGAAGTCCTCCGAAAAGCTGAGTTTAGTGAGAAAGCGGCGGCAAATACGGTGCCGTCGCTGTGGGCATTTAAGGATGGCAAGATCTACCGGTTCATGCGTGACGCCACTGAAAGTTGGCACGGATATCCAACAGTTGAAGCCCCTCCGACAGAAGTGCTTCGTAAGTGGCGTAGCTCCGGAGTTATCACCAAAGCAGCTTACATGAAGCTGTTGCAGCTGCCGCAGCGTGCCAAGTGATCCACTCGCCACTGGAATCAGGAATCAGTCCATTCCGTAGTCCGGGTTGCTTCCTGGCCCACGGAATTTTCGTGGTCCCCGTCGAAGACATTCCGTTTTTTTTGGGGCAAAACGTTTCCATTTTTTACAGTTTGCCGGCCCACTTAGTGGCCCACAGATGGATTTGCTAAGTGGCCCAGATTGCTCGATCCGTAAGCTGTTGTGATCCAAGGAGTTAGGGCGGCGTTCTACATCGCAAAAATCACCTGGAGAACGTTGACATCGTGGAGGTCACAGATTCGAGTTCTGTATCGCCCACTCAAAAAGAACCCCGCAAGGCCAAGCGTCTTGCGGGGTTTTTTGTTTGCGCACCTTCCCCCTCCGTAGTGGATCTTGTCAAAGATCCCTCGCGACTCGTAGTGGATCTTGTTAAAGATCCGAAGCCGTCAGCTGGTCCACGAAGTGTCGCATTGGGCAACGTGTGTTTTCCGGATTGTGCATTCGTGGGGGCGGAGCTGAGAATGCATGTTGCCGGGTTCAAGCGGCGATGTCTTGATCGCGTTTTTGTGAGAAGGTGAATCTGCAACGCCGGCCCCTCCGGGGCGAGTGTATTGTTCTTGATTGAGTTCTCGGGGCTGCCACCCCGAGCTACCGGCGTGGACTCCTCCGGAGTCAATGCAATCTCCACCGCGTTGCAACCAATGTGAAGTGGTTACCGTGCTTTTCATTGCGAAGATCGTTTGCGATCGATCTCGTTCGCCCCGGAGGGGCCGATGTTGATGGTTCTAGGGAGCTTTGATGGGGTAGTGGATCTTGTTAAAGATCCGGAGCATCGATTTTGGGGAATGGATTTTTAACAAAATCCACTACGGCTTGGCGGGAGCGGATACGAAGTGCTTGCTACTTCGTCATCGACGGCACCTTGTCGACGGTGCGGTAGTTCCTGGCCGCGTTTGTGACACCGCGGTTCTGCTCCATGTTGGCGGCCAACTTAGATTTGCCGATGCCATTGGGCGCAAGCAAAGATGCGACTTGATCCGTGTTCGTGTATTGCTTGTCATGTAAACGCAGTTGGTCGAGGGTGTTGGGCCATGGTTCCGTTGCATCAGGCGCGGGAAGCGTTGTCACCGTAACCTTCTGTCACACCAGCGGCGATGTGATCGACTTGTTGGTCGGCGACGGTGTTGATTCGGAGTCAATCGGCACGACGAGCAATCACCTGGAATTGCCCACGAAACGGCGACAGTAGACGAATCAACCGAAGTCGTATCCGCAAACTACCGTTTCCAAATAAACCAAGGCGACAAACTCTTTTAGGTGTGGTCTAGTGCATTTTTGATTGTCGCCTTTCGCTCCGCCGAAAGTAGCGTTCTTTGATTCTTTTGCCGGCTAAGGAGCGACGTTGGTGGTCCCCAGTATTGAAGTTCAGCAGGCTTTCATCGCACGCGGTGCTGCATTGTTTCGCTGGATGAACGGCTCGGAAAAACGCTCCTTAAAATCCAGCTCTTGACTTTTTGTCCTATGAGGAAGATCACAGGAGCTGAAAGAAGTTCTCGACACGTTAAACGTAGCTCGGAGGAATTCACAATGAAGATTACTGCGGGTAGGGGTGATGTTATCGCCGTGCCGATTAATGGGGTGTGGGCGCTGGGGCGCGTGATCTTCGTGTCGAAGTACTTTAAGGAAATAATGTTGATTGAATTTCGCGGCCCGTTTTCTTCAGATGCGGCCGATTGGCATACAGGGAGGCCCCTTGTTTCTGTTTACACTGCTGCAGCATCATTTGAGAGAAGGGGATGGAAGAAGGTCGGAACCGCGGGGGTTGGAGACGCCGAATTGAAAAAGTCGATTCGAGTGGTCGCCAATGAAGTTTGGGAGCAGGACGTGTTTTTGCGCAAAGCGACTGCGAACGATAAGCAGCAGATTCCGATGATGTTGGTAGACGGTTTCATCCGTGTGGAATCGACGTTGTTACGCGCCATTGCGGAAGATGCGGGGTGCTAATTGCAGGTCGTTTTCCGTTGGCATTGAATGGATGGTGCCATTCAATTCAAAATTCGTAAATATGGGAATGCATACCGGGGCAGTGCCCCAGCGCGAGGAAACGCGTGGCCTTTAGCCAAAAGGTGATCTCACTGCGATAGCTTTTGCTCTCGCATGCAAGCATTGCTTCTCTGGATTCAGTAGCAGATCAATGTTCAATGAGTCCGCGTACCTTTTCTTCTGCTGGACGCTTGGAATGGCTGTTATGGGCTATCCCAGTGTTAAACCTTCACAAATGCCGACGCCAACAAACTGATGTGCGATTCGCAAAAACGGGTGGTTCATGCACCTTGCCAAGTAACTGTGGCGTCCGAGCCTCTGGGGTCAGCAGCAAAGTCGCGTTCTAGGCGGATCTTTTTTGGGTCTGTGGCAATATGCACGGCGATTCTTTTTGGTCTGCTAACGGGACGGCCAAAATTCATTTCCGTGAAATCATTGCCAAGTTTTGAAGGCTTTTTCCTGGAGCACGCGGTTGCCGCAATAGGAATTTGCTTTTCAATTTCGATCGTATTGGTCTTGGTAACTCTACGGGCAGGTTCGCATCATTTTCGTGTCACGAAGAGGCGTTTGTTGTCCACCATGTCGCTGGTGTTTCTCTGTTTGATTCAATTGTGGTGCGTCCTGGGGTTTGGCGTTCTGTTTGTCGTTGTTGTTGTCCATTCCTGAATCGGTTGACGTCGATCGTTCAACCATCGCAGTCAGTAAAGAGCCTTGAATGGGGTCACCCAGGAAAATTAAACGGGACAGAGGTGAATGGCACGGGGGCAATCGAGAGCTGCGGAGACCATCTCGCAGGGAGTTCGTTCTTTCTACGGCAGAGTTATTTGCATTGGTCCGCCTTCAACTTGGAAAGTTGAGCGACAATGTCGCTCGATTCTCCGAATCGACAGAGCCCGGTTCATTGAATGTGGCGGACAGGTCGACCAGGTGAAAAGGTTTCGCGAGCACATCACAATGGAGAAATTGGATTGTTGCGATTGATCACGCATCTGCGACGGCATCGGCATTCCAAGCGACAAATCTTTCTCAGTTTGGAGGGGCATTTAGGTCGTTGGAATGATCTTTCTCATCGAGAAAATCGTAGGCGATGCGGCAGTAGGAGCGAGTACGATGAAACGTCGCTCTTCATCTCAAGCCTTCCGGCCCAGGTCCGAGCGATTTGCAAACATCTCCGAGACCATTGGCAATCATGAATTCACAGCACGATGTGTTTGATGTGAATTGTGTCGCGGACGCGATTCGCCGAATGGCACTCAGTATTTTGCGACGAGGTACTTCGCTGATAGATTCAGTCCGCGCCAAGTGGCTTCGCGCAGGTTGGGATGAGACGGTGATCGATATGGCCTATGACTGTAGTCACGCTGTTTGAACGTGCGATTGCCTTGGGCTCATCTGATGTCGCCTTGTGCTCGGCAAAAGCCACGGAAATGAACGCTACTTTCGCGGAGCGAAAGGCGACTCTTAGAATCAGCAGGCAGAACACTTGAAAGGTATGTCACTCGCTTCTTTGGAGCGGTGTCTTCGACCCGATACCTGTCATGGTGGCCCGTTCAGTTAGCGGGCCGATTGCCTCCGGATGAGGTGGGCTTTGGCGTACGGCGAACATTCTGATTTTTTATCCCAGATTGAGGGACAAATCGGACTGCCAGCGTCAATCTAGTAGCTTAGGCAATCGCCGGCCGAGACGAGGCAGCGTGGCTTTGTCATTTGTTCCGGTTGCTGAATGAGCCAGTCGTGTTGAAGCCTTTCTTCCTGTGCATGAGCCTGACAGTCCGTGATCACCGCGTCGCAACTTGCTGATCGATGGCAACGCCATTCCGGTGGGCTGACGCTCTTAGCCAGCGCACGATGTGGACCGGACGAGGCTGGTGACTGCGTTCAAGTGGCTTTCATCAAGCTGGCAGTTGCGAGTCCGGTTCCCGATGACGTCCATGCGTGGTTGGCGACAGTTGTCCGCAATGAAGCCATCTCAAGAGTTCGGAACCGTGCAAGACGTCGTGAGCAAGAGACATTAGCGGCGAGTGCGCGTTCTAGGCTGTTCGCATTTTCAGAACCCGCTTGCTTCATCGGATCTTGGACCCGATCCCAAATTGATGAACTCGGCACCGCGATGGGCGAACTCCACGTCGACGAGAGAGAGTTGATTGTTGCTCGAATTTGGAACGACTTGGCTATCCGTGAAATCGCCAAGTTAACTGGACGTTCTCGTTCGCAAGTCCATCGTGACTACCACGCTGCCCTGCAAAAACTGCGTTGTCTGCTGACCGAGCAGTCCAACGATTTTAATGATTTATTCACCGCCGATATTTGATCGAAATATGAATCACCACCGTTCATCCGATGATCAAAAGCTGACCGCTTTCGAAAGACATTTGACAACTGCACCTGTTGTGGATGTGCCATCAGGAATGGAAGAGATGCTCTATCAGGCAGGCTGGCAAGCGGCAAAGCAGCAGTTGGCGGTGGAGCGAAATTTTCGGCTTCGTAGTTTTGCCGGAGGAGTGGTAAGCGGCGGTTTGGCAGTCGCAGCGGGATTTTTGATTCTGATGTCGATTGCAACCCGTGACGCCGATCGATCGATCGCGCAGGCAAGTATGAGTTCAGTCGATGTGACGGATGAGAATAGCGAATTGCCACCAGCAAGCATCAACGAACCAAATCACTCGCGCCCAATTACCAATTCCGTTGATCCGGCGCTCGCTGCTGCATTGGCTGTGCCGTCAGTACCGCTTGCTTCGATTTGGAACGAGATGCTTGAGCGGGCATCGGTCACATCAAGCATCGTCGCGACACCGATCGGTAACCGCGACGTGATCCAGGTGAGAGATGGGCATGGCATGTCGGTTCTCTCACCGTCTGGTCATTCCGGCCCGGCATCAGTTGATGAGCTCCCATCGGGAGGTCCCCACTACAACACCTATGAATCACCGGAGCTCCGGCCTTTCGGACGTCGTCGCTCGATTCAATCTTGAACGTACCATGAAGAGGTGAAATGAAATGATGCGCACTTTGTATTCCGCCCTTTTGATCAGCGGATTATCTTGGCAATCTGCCGATTGTCAGGGGCAGGGAAGTTCGCCTTCCAGCGAGCTCGGTAGCACGATGACCGCGGAAGCCTTGTTTGGATCACCGCGTCCTACTGAAGCCAAGGCACAAGTCGCCCCAAAGACAAGCTCGCTTTCGGTTGACCCGGTTGCTGAGCCTCGGCCCGCGCTTCAGTATCGATTTTGGCCTCGACGCATCGAACTAAAGCCTGGGTCAGCCAACCTCTACGCCGCTCGCGCGTTGGTCTCACTACAGCATGTCGATTTGGGGTGGACGCGAGAGGCAGAGCAAGACGGTCGAGAGCATCCGTTCCAGATGGATTTCCAAGTGAGTCCGAGGATTGAAGATATTCGGCATTATTCAGATGCTGTAGAACAGATCTGTAACGAGCTGGGCCGGCTTGCTTTCTGTGAAGATCAAACGCGAGATTTACGTATCCGTGACGAACGTGGAGCCGCAATTTTCTCAACCCTATTGCCTGAAATCCAAGCGTCACGGTCATTGGCCAAGGCATTGCGATTCCGGATTCGGACGCTCGCATTGCAACAAGAGTACGACGACGCAATCGCCCAACTGCTCGTTGGGTTCCGGCTCTCCGAATACATCGGTGATGGCGAGACCATCATTGAACGACTCGTTGGCAACGCCATCGCGAGCATGATGTGCGATGAAATCGAATTTTTGGTCCAGCAGCCCGATTGTCCCAACCTCTATTGGGCACTGGCGGGCCTTCCGGCTGACCTTGGAGATCCGGCCGACCAGGCGCTTTTGGAAATGAGTTTGATGCAGCGTCATCTGCCGATCTTGCAGATGGCCGAAAGCGATGACTTTTCGGATGAGGTTTGGTTGGCGCATGTGGCCAAAGCGGCGGAAGACCTGCGAGGGCTCGGTCAGTCCGATCTATCGTTCGTCTCTATGCTTCAATTACTTTCTGATAACTCGACGCCATCCGCTCGGCAGTCGCTGATTGATCACGGATTGGATGCCAGTGTTGTTAAGCAAATGTCTAAGATTCGTGCGGTTTTGCTGAACGCCAACTACCAGATCGCGGAGCAAACCGATGCGCTCAAGAAGGGGTTTCTGTTGCAGGAGCCAATGCGTCAGCGCGTCATTGAAACCTCGGACGCGAGTTTTGGGAAATGGAGAGATGAAAACCCGGACAGTTTCGCGAGCATGCTGACCGGCTTGCTATTGCCCGCCGTGTCGACAGTGAACCGTTCCGGGATTCGCACTCAGTTGCGGATTCGTCGGCTGATGGCAGTTGAGGCGATTCGCAATTTCGCAGCCAACAACGGACAGCTTCCGGAAACGTTGGAAGCGATTGTTGACTTGCCCGTCCCGCGTGACCCCTTTACCGACACCGCATTCGGCTATTCGGTGGGAAGCGAAACCAACTTGATGTCGTTCGACTTGTCGGCGGACGTGCCAGAGGACGCAGACTTCCTGAGGGAACTGCATGTCGAACTGCGTCGGAAATAGTGGACTTTTAATCCATGTAGGGAGCATGCGTTCTTGCGACTTATGCCGAGCGAATGGCGACTTCGCAAAACATCATCGCCACACTCGAACCGTTTTGAGCGTGGCGTTTTAGGTGATCAAGTTTTCCGTTAAACACAGGAATCCAGGCTATGACACAGTTTCTTCGCTTGTCCGTTGTTTTGCCGCTATGGATGCTTTGCATACCATGTTTTGCGCAAGACGGATTCCCAGAGAAGCATCAATCGGTTCGACCGTTTGTTAACGATCAAACGATGATGCTTGGGTGGATTGATTTGCAAAATGCCGATCCGGCAGAAGCTTGTGGGGTTCTTGCAAAAGCAACGCAAGATTCCAACCTTGAAAAGTTGAGCCCGACAATTCGATCGATGCAATCAACGTTGAGGGAATTCGAATGCTCCATGGTTTACGTCGTTGCAGACCTTTCGGATCTGTTCGGTGGTCAACCGAAGGTGGTTTTGCCCAGTGGTAAGCCGCTGGCGTTACAACAGGTTTTGTCCGTCATCGCACCGAACCAGCGAGTTGATGTGCACGATGACTGTGTCGTGGTGACCTCACCCAATGGCCAGTCCACGCCTGGTGCGGCAACCGCCCCGCCACAAGAACTTGTCGATGCAATCGCAGGTAATCCCTACGCCGTCGCATTGACGCTCATGCCCAGCAACGCGGTTCGCCAGCTATTGCCCGCTTGGCGGGCCAACACGAAGGCATCCGAAAAAGCGGCTCTGGATGCGCTCAGCCAACTTGAGAACTTGCGGATCCTTTCACTCGGATTGGATACGTCGACGTTCGGTGGTAAGGCAACCGCGATCATGAGCAGCGAAACGGCTGCTCTGGAAGCGAAAGAATGGTTCGCCAATCTTGCGACGGATCAGTTGGGAACCCCTTTGCCGGTCACCCCGACCTCAAGCGGCAATACGGCCGAGCTTGTCTTTGAAAACCGAGACCACCTTGTCGATTTGATTGCGGAGCTTCATCAGCGGGCAACGAAAAACGCGAGACAGTCCCAGCGGCTGAATGATTTTCGCCAAGCCATGCTCGGCTTTCACAACTTTCACGCAACTTACAATCGACTCCCTCCCCAAGCAATTGTCGACGACAAAGGCAAGCGTCTGTTGAGTTGGCGGGTTGCGTTGCTTCCGTACATTGGCGAGACGGAACTTTGGAGTCGTTTTCATCTCGATGAGCCATGGGACGGTCCCAACAACAAACCGCTGATTAGCGAAATGCCCAAGGTTTATGCCGGGCAGCTCCCAGTCGAAGATGGAAAAACAACGATGGTCGCGCCGCTTACTCCCGATACCGCGATGGGGCGTGCAGGAGAGTCGACTGCGTTTAAAAACATCCTCGACGGGTTATCAAATACCATCGGCATCGTGGACGCAACACCCGACAACGCGGTTGTTTGGTCGAAACCGGAGGACCTGACCGTCGACAAACAGAACTGGAGAAAACTGATTGTCGCAGATGGCCAAAATCGGTTTATCGCTACGATGTGGGACGGATCTGTGCGAAACCTATCGGCAACCCTGGACACGGATGTGTTTTTCGATCTTCTGACCATTGACGGTAAAGAAGACTATGACCACGACCTGTTGAACGAAAACTGATCGTCAGCTAGGTAGTGGATCTTGTTAAAGATCCGGCGGTTCGCGTTTCGGCTTGGGGATCGGATCTTTAAAAAGATCCACTACGGTGGTGGCGGGATCTTTGACAAGATCCACTACGTTTTGATGGTGCTGAGCATTGCTGATTTGCGGCGCCCTTCTTGCGGTTGAAATTGGGCCTTGGCTGGTGGACTTGATTGATGAATCACCATTCGTACATTGTGAGGCGACGCCGGTGTTGTGGGAGCTGTATCAACAATCGCAAATCGCTGATGCTCGGAATGCGGCGAGCAGGGCAGAGACGAAGTCGAAGCGTTATGAATCGGAAGTCGCACGGTTAGAAGACAAAGTCGAATCGCTCGCGCTGACCTGTCAGGCACTTTGGGAAATCGTGCGTGAGCAGACAGGGCTGACTGACGAACAGTTGGTCGCGAAAGTCAGCGAAATCGATCTGCGTGATGGCGTCGCCGATGGCAGGATGACCAACGGAGTGCAGTCTTGCGAAAACTGTGGACGCAAGACCAGTAAGCGACGATTGAGCTGTCTTTACTGTGGTGAAGAGAACAGCAGGGAGCACGTGTTTCAGCAATAGCCGTGCAACGTCGGCCCCTCCGGGGCGAATGTGTTGATTTTGATTGAGTTCTCGGAGCTGCCACCCCGAGCTATCGACGCGGACTCCTCCGGAGTCAATGCAGCCGGCACGGCTTCCTTAAGTGAGTAGTGGATCTTGTTAAAGATCCGGAGCATCGATTTTGGGCAGGGATTTTTAACAAAATCCACTACGGGTTTGCGGGAGGGGATTGCGAAGTGCTTGCTACTTCGTCATCGACAACACCTTGTCGACGGTGCGATAGTTCCTGGCCGTGGTCGTGACGCCGAGGTGCTTCTCCATGTTGGCGGCCAACTTGGATTTACCGATGCCGTTGGGTGCAAACAGATACGCGACTTGTTCGGTGATCGTGAAGTGTTCGTCGGCTGTTTGAAGTTTGCCGAGTGCTGTCATGTCTGCTTCATTAGCAGGCTTGTCCAGAAAGAAAAAATGCAGCGTCTTCGGTTCTGCGGTCGCTTCGGGATAGGGATTCGAATCGACGGCCGCTTGCAGTTCGTCAACGGTCAATAAAAAAAGTTGCGGCCGGAATCCGTGATGCGTGTCGATGCAATCAAGAATCTTCTTCCGCAGTGGCGGTTTGGCTTTCCCATTGCACTCGAACACGACGTTACCACTTTGGATGTAGGTGCGGACGTTGTTTAGTTTCAGTGATTCGAGTTCTGCTTTCAGCTTTGCCATCGGCAATCGATTGTTGCCACCAACGTTGATTCCGCGAAGGAGAGCGATCCAAGTTTGCATCGTTGGTCAAGTCATCGGTTGGTGGTCATCAATCGCACTGGTTGGCGACCTGTTTTGCTTGGTCGCGATACAATTGTATGACCAAAGCGACGCAGCACAGCAGCAGTACGACAGCGAAGGGCAGTGCGACGGTGATCGAAGCCGCTTGGAGGGCTTTGAGTCCGCCAACGGTTAAAAGTGCTGCTGCGGCCAATCCTTCGGTGATGGCCCAGAATAAACGAGTGCCGACGGGAGGGACGGGATTTCCGCCGGACGCGATAATGTCGATCACCATCGACGCAGAATCGGAAGAGGTTACGAAAAAGAGCACGATGCACGTCAGCGCGATCACGATGCCGAGCGTTGTCAGTGGGCCGCTTCCGAACAGGCTCTCGAGTAGCACAAACAACACCGTTGGGAGCGGTTGGACGATCGCTTGGTGATCATCGGTGACTACGGCAGTGGTCCGGTATTCGACGACGGTGAGTGGCGATTCTTTGTACTCGATCGATCCGTCATCCGCAGTGATGGGGGTTCCGTCGTCGGAGAGTTCGGCCACGGCAAACGATGTCAGCGGAGTCTCGCCCGACCGTTCGTATCGGACATGTTGCCGAAGAGTTGTGCCTCCGAAAGCGGTGAGCCATAGGATCGCGATCAGGGTTGGAGTCGCCAGGACTCCGACGACGTATTCCTGGATCGTTCGTCCTTTAGAAACTCTGGCAATAAACAGTCCAACGAACGGTGACCAGGCAATCCACCAAGCCCAGAAAAATACCGTCCATCCGGTGAGCCAGCTTTGCGAATCTGTGTCAAAAATCCCAGTCGTTACCGAAGCACGCGGGAGCAATTGCACATACGACCAAAGGTTGGCAACGCATCCAAACGCAAATGCAAAGAGTCCACCGCCGGCGATCACCATCAGGAACAGCATCGCAGCAATCCCCAGGTTTAACTCACTCAGCCGGCGGATCCCCGCGTCAAGTCCCATGACGACTGATAACGTCGCGACGGCAGTGATTGCCGCGATCAAGATGATCTGTGTTGTGATCGAGTCTGGGATTCCGAATAAAAATGTCAGGCCTGCGTTGACTTGTTGGGCTCCGATGCCAAGTGACGTTGCAACCCCGGTCAGGGTGGCCACGATGGCGAGAAGATCCAGCAGATCACCGGCGCGGCCCCAGACATATCGCCCAAAGACTGGTTCGAGTACCGACCGAAAGCTGAGTGGCAATTGTTTGCGAAAGCCGAAATAGCCCAAGCAAAGTCCGACGATCGCATAAAGTGCCCAAGGGTGAAGTCCCCAGTGAAAGGTGGTGATCGCCATTGCCAACCGGCTGGGGCCGCCCGAAACATGGTAGCTAGGAGGCGGTGAGACGAAGTGATCGATTGGTTCGGCGACCGAGTAAAATAGCAAGCCGATTCCCATCCCGGCGCTAAATAACATTGCGAACCAGGAGAGGCGGCTGAACTCGGGTTGGGAGTCATCTGGCCCCAGCCGCACGTGGCGAAAAGGTCCGAAGGCGAGCCAGCCAGCGAAGAGCAGGAATCCTGACATCAGGCCGACGTAGAACCATCCAAATGTTTGGCTGATCCCGTCACGGACTTCTTCAAACGTGGTCCGAAGGCTGTCTGCGGGAATCGCGAAGCACATCGTGATTAGGCCGAGGATGGTGAGTGCTGCCGCCGGAAAAACGACAGGGTGCATCTCAAAGTGCTTGCCCCATCGAATCCGAGGAAGTTGGCGAACCGATGGCGGCGATTCGGCAGGTACGTCGTCGTGGCTGTCGTCTGCTGATGGCGAGATAGGAGCGGACTCCGGTTTGAAAAGGCTCTTCGTTCGAAAGAGCCAAGGGTGGAAGAGATTGCACCGCGAGGCGCGGAAAGAGGTCGAGAGATTGACGTCGGCGTTACGGTTTCTCGAACAAGAAAACGCCCCACGTCAGATGTCCGTTGGAGCCGCCATCAATCCAGTATTGCAACCCACGCTTCATGCGCGTGATGTACTCGGGCGAAATCTCCTGTTGTAGGTCTGGTTCCAATTCGGAGGTGCGCCGCAAGACGTTCGAGTAGTGTCGTACAAGGTCTTCGGTGCGTTGATGGAAACCGCGGTCGATCCACCCCAGTTCGGCGGCGTAGCCTTGGTAGGTTGCCGGAGAGCTCAGGTCGCTGAGGTGCAGTCGATCGAGAATCGGCTGCAACACCTCTTGCGGGCAGGTGTCAGACTTCATCGGGTCGGTCATCACGAACAGACCCGTATGACGCAGGATTCGATGAACTTCTTGGAAGACTTGTTGTCGATCACCGGAATGCAGGATCGCGTCTTGAGACCAGAGAATATCGAAAGAGGCGTCGTCGCAGGGAACGGATTCGAACCTTCCATCAAGGACATCGATTTGGTCGGTGAGTCCGGCTTGTTCGTTCAACTCGCGGTTGCGTTCGTTTTCGACATCAGAAAGGTTCAGGCAGGTGACGTGGCAGCCGTAGGTTTGTGCCAAGTGACGCGCGGCGCCGCCATATCCGGAACCGATGTCAAGGACACGGCTGTTCGCGTTCAGGTTGCTAAGGCGTTCGCATAGATAACGTACCGTGCGGTGACTGGCGTCACGGATCGGTTCGTTCGCATCGCGATACATCCCGACATGGATGTCTTCGCCGCCC
Organism: Rhodopirellula sp. MGV; assembly: GCF_002251265.1. NCBI lineage: Bacteria > Pseudomonadati > Planctomycetota > Planctomycetia > Pirellulales > Pirellulaceae > Rhodopirellula > Rhodopirellula sp. MGV. Next base: position 16,066 of record NZ_NPDI01000011.1, read on the forward strand.
CAAACGCTGGCATAGAAACGGTCGGCGTCTGTGCTGTTGTAGTAGTCACGAGCAATCGTTGTGGCTTGTTCTGAGGAACTCATTCGTTTTCACCCTCGTTGTTGTTTTCGTCGTTGGGGCAAACGTATTTTTTTTCGGCGACATGGATGAAAAAGTCTGGATCGGATTCCTGGTACGTTTCCATGAAATCGCCGTATGTCTGCACGGTGGGGAAGCCCGCTTCTTTGATCAATCGCCGGGTGTATTCTTTGCGAAGCGGATACATGTTGAGGTGGTAGACCGAGCCGTCTGCGAATTCATAGCGAAAACGCGCAAGCCCTTCGTCGACGTGTTCAGGAGCCGCAGACACCTTTTCCCCGCAGTAGTAATACTTGTGCTGGGAACTGAAGCCATGATCGATGATCGAGTCATAGTTGCGTTGATCGAGAATCAACATGCCGTCATAGACCAGCGCCGAGTAGAACTCAGCCAACGCTTTTCGGCGGTCGACTTCGTTGAACAGGTGTGTAAAAGAATTTCCCAAGCAGATCACGGCATCGAAGCGGCCGTCGCAGTCGCGATTGAGCCACCTCCAGTCCGCTTGGTTTGTGCGTAGGACATGTCCTCGTTTGCGTGCATTCTCGAAGGCCCGCGAAAGCATGTAGGGACTGCCATCGACGCTAACGACGTCAAACCCGGCTTCAATCAGACGTACCGAATGGAATCCCGTCCCGGTTGCGACGTCCAGAACTCGCTTGACGCCTCGGCTTCGCAGTTCCTCAATGAAAAACTCGCCTTCGGATTCCCAGCGTTGCTCCCAGTCGATCAGTTCATCCCACTTTTCGACAAAGCCTCGGACGTACTCGTCAGTGTATTGATTCGTGTCTCTCACTTCTTTTGGACTCAAACCATAGTCTTGGTCTTGGTACTTCAGGAGTGAGCTCGAAGTTTCGTGTTTATCCACGTAATTGCCGTGTTTTCGGTGTCTGGTTGAAAATGAGACCCTTGGAACGTAACAGAAAATGCTTTCTGTTGAAAGTTTTAGATTGGGGGATCGTTTCAGCTGGAAGCATTGTTGCCCACCGTTTCCCCGGCCAGGGGGTCAATCTTCACACCGATTTTGCTAAACATTTGGAGAAGGTGTTTCACTCGTTTGCCACTCCTGATCCCCATCCCGAAATTCTCCCCCCCCAAGACCCGTGATTCCGTATGGACCTGAGTCATGAAGATCAGATCGTTGCCGCAATTCGGCAAATCATCCGCGCGGTGGATCTGCATTCACGTCGATTGGTACAAGGGCACGGCTTAACGGGACCACAGCTAGCGGTGTTGCAGGAGACGTCGCGTTTGGGGCCCGTCGCTCCGAGTGCCTTGGCGCGTTCGGTTCACTTGAGCCAACCGACGATCACCGGGGTGTTGAAGCGTTTGGAGTCACGCGGGCTCGTTCAGCGAGAACGAAACGAGAGTGATCGACGTTCGGTGACATTTGATATCACCGAGCTCGGTAAGCAAACGTTGGCAGCCTCGCCATCGTTACTGCAAGACGAGTTCCGTGTCGCGCTTAGTCGGCTGGAGGAATGGGAACGTTTGCAGATTTTGTCGACGTTGCAAAGGGTTGCGACGCTGATGGATGCGGGCGATCTCGATGCGTCGCCTCACCTGATGCCAGGTGACCTGACGGAAGGAGCTTGAAGAGCTGTCCTACCGCGATAGGGGCTGGGATAGCGACGGGGGGATGGGGAATCCGAGAAGCTGCGCCGCTTGGATGGGAGGCTCTTCCAATGCGGTCTCATCCAGGCTGAGGTCTTTTTCGTCCGCCCTGTTGGCGTTCTGTTTCGACAAGGCACGCAGTTGTTCTGGCGGCATCAGGTCGATGACTCGGCCGATCTTGCTGGTCGTTTTGGAGAGCGAATGGTCGACCGATTTGGCGTGTGTTTTCAACGAGCTGACTGCAGAAGCGAGCTCGCGAATCTCTTCGGGCCTTGCGGATCGGCCAGTGGATGTCATTAGGTCCAGCTTCGCTTGGACGCTGGCCAGTTGTTCGGAAAGTTTGGCCACTTCGGCTTCGGCGACGGCAACTTGTTCGCTCGCATCAAAGACGTCTTCGATACCGAATTCGACGCCGGCGAAAGAGGAGATGCCGGCGCGTTCGAGTTGTGACTTGACGAAGCTTGGGGCGATGATCAGCAAAACCATCGCCGCCACGATCATTGCCTCACGTGTCGCGGCAAACAGGTCGCGTAGGTCGGCCCACTTCGATTTGCGTTCTTCGCCTTCAGCCACGGTGTTTCTCCTTGCTCCACTCAACCGTCCGTCAAACCGGATTGTTCAATATTCGCGCGGGTGGCGTCCAGATCATTCCGGACCGCGTGAAACTCCCTCGGCCCCGGCATCCGGCGGGGAAGTACTGATCAAATACGCCAGCAGATCGGCCGCTTGCGATGCGGTCATACCCGAAAGTAATTGGTCGGGCATTGCGGATTTTTCTGCTGGTTGCGAACGTTCGATTTCGTTGTGATCGACAACATGTGGCTTGCCTGAGGAGTCAACCAAGGTGATCGAATCGCTGGTGTTTGCGGTCACGATTCCGACGATGATTTGGCCATCGGCGGTCAGGATCTGTTGCGAACGAAACTTCGCCTCGATCTTCGCGGAGGGTTGCAAAATACTGGTCAAGATTTCCAGTGGTGACTGATTGGCGGCGATACCGGTTAGGTCGGGACCGACAAGTTTTCCGACGGATCCGATGCGGTGGCAGGAGCGACAGTTGATGTCTCTGGATTCTTCGAACAACTGGCGCCCGCGGTCGCTGGAGCCTTCGATGGCGAGCAGCGTTTGTGGATCGATGTCAGGGCCGAGTCGCTGTGTGCGTTGCTGTTCCGGCAGATACGGTTCGAACAGGTCTCGGGTCAGCGAGTCGTCGCTGGTGAGTGCCAGTTGGATGATTTGGTCGCGTGTCGGTTGGGGAAGTTTTCCAAGGCCAACAGCCAATGACAGGGCGAGTGCATGTTGTGGGGTGTCGAGATAGCGGTTGGCTTCTGCGGCAAGGTCCGATGAATCTTCAAGTCTTGCTTCAACAGTCTTCCATTGGAATTCCCTATTGGATTTTGCCATTGAGACGGTCCAGTCGTGCAGTAATCGGACCCCGTCGATGTCTGTTACCCTCGATCCGAATTGTGGCATGTGGCCACGTCCTGACTTCAGAATGCGGTAGAGCAGAATACTGCGATACGGATCACCAGGCGCGATCACGCGAGCGTCGTCGATCCCAAAGTTGCCCTGCGCAGGAATCTCATTGACGAAGTTGTTCGTTTGCAAGGTTTTGGTGATATCGAAATTGAAGTTCGCGGTGCCGCCGCCTTGCGGCCGATGGCATGACGAACAGTTGAGCGACAAATACGATCGGGCACGCCGTGTAAGTGATTGCGAGGTATCGTGTGGTGATGCGATCGCGTCGGGCCAATCGAATTTGTTTTGGAAGTAGCCTTTGTCGTAGAGCCGGTCCAGTTGATTTTCGCCGTGATCGACAAGGTTCAATTGAGGGAGCCAAAATCCTTGGACGGTGCCACCAGCCCAGATATGACAGAGCAGGCATTCGCTGCGACTGGCGTGTCGCCAAGTTTGTGTGCGACTTCCGCCTGGTGAATCGGAGTCAATAATTTGCAGCTTGGTTTCGCTTGCGATGTCATCTTGCAGGATTGCGTCGGTCTGATCGGCGTTCCAGACATAGTTGTATGCCCGCCATTCATCATCCGGCAGATGCAGGATCTGTGTTTCCAAATGCGTTATCGTTGACTTGTCATTTGGGTCGCGATAGTAGCTGACCGTTTTGGCGACGACGGTATCAATCGGAAATTGGAACCGTCCGCTGACGATCGGCCGTTGCCAATCGTCATAGTCGTACAGCCCCAATTGCTCATCGTTGGGGACTCCGATCCATTGTCTGGAATGTGTGCCGTCGGCCCAGTGTGACGCGTTGATTTGGTATTCGATCACACCCGACGAAGGTTGCTGTGCGACGACATCGTCAAACAAACCCGTCTGGCTGAGTCGTTTGGGAAACGCTTCGGGGTGATTGACGGCATCGTTGGGATCGAGCCGCATTATGGTGCCGTCGAATCCGACCAAAAGCACTTCGCCAGAGGGATCGAGCATGAAGCAAACGATTTGCAGTGACGTGTCGAGCAGTTCTTTCTGCCAAAGGACTGTGTCACCATCCGATTTGAGTGCCCAAACCTTGCCGGTCATCCAGTCGCCATAGATGTACGCGCCTTTTAGTTCGGGCAGTCGATCGCTTTGCCAGAAATGACCACCGGTGATCGAACGCGAATCGAGGTGCGTGTGTTCAAACAATGGCGGGGTGATCGGTACACGTGGCTGGCGTCCTTGTTTGACAACCTGGCTGCCTTCCATCAGGCTCCAACCGTGATTCCGACCACGCGTGACTCGGTGGATCATCTCACGCATTTCCCAACCGACGTCTGCTGCCAGCAGGTCGCCATTGTCCGGGTTGAAGGCGATCTTCCAGGGATTGCGGAGACCGAACGACCAGATTTCGCCGCGGGCATTCGGTACGCCGACAAACGGATTGTCGGCGGGGATACGATAAGTCACATCGCCTTCGGGAAGGTCGACATCGATGCGCAAGATGGACGCTTCCAGATCACTCAGGTCCTGTCCGGTTTCTTCGGCGTCAGGCGGGTATGGCGCTTGCGTGTCACCAACGGAAACATACAGCATGCCGTCAGGTCCGAATTGCATCGAACTGCCGGTGTGGCCGGTCGGTTGCCACTGGACCAATACTTGACGACTTTGGGGATCGACGGTGGGGACCGTTGGATCAATGACTTTAAATCGAGCGACCTTGGTTCCACGTTCTTCGCTACCGTTGTAGGTGTAGCAAACGAAGCACCAAGGGAACCGTTCGAGGTCGTGATGAAACAGAGTCGTCAGTGTCTGACCCACCGGCTGCCGATGGCAGTCGTTGAGGTCCAGCACCTTGGTCAGCTCGGCGGTGTTTGGATCGTTCGAAAAAGAGACGATCGGGCCGTTCTGTTGCGTCGCGATCCAGCGTTGAGCGTCTGGAAGCCAGGCAATGTCAGTCGGGTGATCGAGCTTGACGTTCTTGAAGACCCGCGTGGCTTTATAAGGCAGCGGTGGTTCCGGAGTGCCGTGGACGCGAGAAGAACGCCAGGGCGTCGCACGCTGTGGAGGATCTTCGGCGAGCAACGAGTTAACGAAGACGCCGGCAACGCCATGCAGAAGGACAGCAAGTCCAACGATTGAACGCAAACACGCGGCACGCATTGTTTCCTGACTCCCGGCATAGCGAAGTGAATCACCGGAATAGTTTATCAGAAACGTTGTGACGCTTCGTTCGAAGTCAGGCTCACAAGGCGACGAAGCCTTCGGTTCGTCGCCTTATCCAATCGGAGCGTCTTTCTGCTTCTATCGGGTCTGGATCATCCAGTCGGGAAGGCCACCCGGACGACTGCACTCGCAACCACGCAATCGTGACATGATCGGCGCGGTCATTGACTGTCCATCGCTGAAGAAGAAATCGGGCGCGGGCTGTTGCTGGCCGCCGATTTCTTGCATCGTGCCGGCTCGGAACAAGCGACCGTTGATCATCACCAAGTCGACTTTTTCGGTGTGACGGATCTCTTCGGTCGGATCGAAGCCACGTTCGATCACGATCAAGTCGGCGAGCTTACCGGTTTCGAGCGAGCCGATGTCAGCGTCGAGTCCCAGGTACTTTGCACCGTTGATCGTTCCGCAAGCGAGCGATTGCATCGGTGTCATTCCACCTTGGACGAAGCTCCACAGTTCCCAGTGGGTGTCGATTCCATTCAATTGGCCGTGACCGCCGGCCTGGACCATGCCACCGTCTTCAACGACTTGCTTGGCGATTTCAGCAACACGAATGTGGTTGTAATCTTCCAGCGGTGCTTTTTGGCGGCGGTGTGACTGGGGGTGCAACTTGTGTGGCGGCAGGAAGCGGTTCAAACGCTCGTGTCGGAACAAGTCGTCGACTTCGTACCAATAGCGTTCACCAGAGATCCCGCCATAGGCCACGCACAGCGTTGGGGTGTAGCCGACGCTGGTTCCACGCCAGAGGTCATAGACGTCGTCATAGGCAGTTTGAACCGGAAGCGTGTGTTCGATGCCGGTGTGTCCGTCGACGATCATCGTCATGTTGTGCATGAACGTCGAACCGCCTTCGGGGACGACCATCATTTCCAATTCGCGTGCGGCAGCAAGGACTTGTTGTCGTTGATCGCGACGCGGTTGGTTGTAGCTTTTGACGCTGAACGCACCAGCGGCTTTCATCCGTGCGAGGTGGAACTTGGCGTCTTCCAGGTTTTCGATTTCTGCTTTGAAGGCACCGGCGGCACCATACAAAATCGTCCCGGTCGAAAACGTACGTGGGCCGAGAGTCTCACCCGCACGAATCATTTCGATCGCGGAGAACGTTCCACCGGTATCGTTCGATGGGTCATGCGCGGTCGTGATGCCAAACGCCAATCGCGCGTAGTTCACCCAGTTTTGCTGAGGCGTGATGCCGTCGCTGGACATCGGGCCGTGAGCGTGCACGTCGATCAGGCCTGGCAGGATGACCATGCCGGGAGTTGGAACCACGGTTGCGTCGTCTGGAATGTTGACTTCGCCTTTGGCACCGATCGCTTCGATGCGATTTCCGCGAACGACGATCGTCCCAGGGTTGATCACGCCTTGTTCGCCCATGGTGACGATCTTCGCCCCGACAAATGCGAAGGCCGTGTCGGGCGCTGCGGTTTTGGCTTCGAATCCGATCGCAAGTTCGGAAACGGAGCTTTCCGGTTTTTCCTCTTCGGTGCTTTCTTCTTCTGTCGACTCCGTCTTCGTCGGTTCAGTTTCCGGCTGGTCGCCGTTCAAGAACGCGAATGCTTTGTCGAGCGGTTTGCTGTAGAGGGTTGGTCCGAGTGTCCACAACAATTGGCTGCTATCGCCAGAGAAGTGGCACCAGTCACCCGCTTGCTCGCTGACTTTTGCAACCGGGATGGCGGATCCGTTCGGGCCAATGTCGATCGCTTTGCCCGCGTTGACCAGCGGAGTGACGTAGACGTTGAAGCGTTCGATGAAGGCGGCCCAGTTGCCGTCGGGTGAAATCTGGAACGTCGTGCCCCAGGTGCTTTTCAGGTGTTCGCGTTTGTCTTTACCATCCAAGCCGATCGAGCAGAGTTGCAAGTTGTCGGCGTTGGAATTGCGGGACGTCTGCAGGAAGTAAACGCGATCGCTGCTTTCGGCGAACTGTGGGGTCTCGCCAGAGTTGGTGATCAAGGTCGGTTCGCCACCGCGAGCGGCGACGCTGTACATGCCTGGCTCACGCGACCAAAGCGGCGAACGCAAGTATCCGTCACCCGATTTGGTGTAGACGATTGATTGTCCGTCGGGTGAGAAAACGGGCTGCAGGTAATGGCCGGGATCTTGGGTGACCGTCCATGATTCGTCGCTGTTTGGGTCAACGGCGGCAACACGGATCGAACCGAGGTCTTTATCGTGCCACGTGGAGTAAACGACGTATTTGCCGTCACGAGAAAAACTAGGGTAGAACTCCAAGTGATCGGTTTGTTCGGTCAAGCGACGTGGTTCGCCATCGGGCAACTGTTTCAGCCAGATTTTGCCAAGTGCTTGGTAGAGGACTTGGTCACCGCTAGGCGATTGGCTGACCCAACGCAGCATTTTGACAGGGAAGCGTTCCGGTGAAACTTCGACGTTGAAGCGAACGGCGTCGCGGATCTCTCGTTCGTCAACGATGTGAAACGGGATCACGGTGGCTTCGCCGGATTCGATGTCGATCCGTCGGATCTGACCTTTGGCCCACGTCACGATGGCTTTGTCGTCCGGTGTCCAGGCCATGCAAGAGTAAACGCCGTGGATCGCCCAAGCTTCTTGCATGTCGCGCTCGAGTTCGTCGTAAACCATACGGACGGCACCCGATTTCAAGTCCAGCACATGCAGTGCGGTTTTGGCTCCGACGCGACGGACGAAAGCGAGCGTTTTGCCATCGTGTGATGGGGTCGGGCGGCATGCACCACCGGGGCCAGTAACGAAGGCTTCGGTGTCACCGTCTTCGAGGTTCAGGCGTTTGATCGTGTAGATCTGGCCGTGCGAGTCTTTGTCGTACTGAAACGTGTCACCCGGAGTCGTGTCTTGGGAGTAATAGACGTATTTGCCGTCGGGTGAGTAAATCGGCTCGTTGACGTCTTTTTGTTCGTTGGGTTTCGACGTCAGTTGAACGCCGTTCATCGCGGCGGCGCTTTTGGCCGCTCGGTGATACATCCAGATTTCGCCGGAGCCGAGTGAACGCCGACCGGTAAAGTGTTTTCGCGCAATGATGTAGTCGCCATCAGGTGACCATGCCGGACCGTTCAGCAAACGAAACGTTTCGTTGGAGACTTGTCGCGCGTCGGTGCCGTCGGCACGCATCACCCAGATGTTGTCGCCGGCCCGTTCGTTCTTGCCGGTACGGTCGCTGGTGAAAGCGATCCATTGGCCATCGGGGCTGAATCGTGGTTGCATGTCCCAGCAGATACCGGAGGTCAATCGCTTGGGTGTGCGAACTTCGTCGCCTTCGAGTGGCATGGAGTAGATGTCGCCCAACAAGTCAAACACGATGACTTTGCCGTCGGGGCTGACATCCAAGTTCATCCAGGTGCCTTCGGTGACATCAATCGTTTGGCTGGACGCTTTCCCGGGAGGAGATTCGATATCCCAAGATTTCGATTTGGTCTCTTGAGGGGGATCGGCCTTGGTTTCATCGGCTGGTGGAACGTCCGCCAACAACAGGCTGCACGGCAGCAGCCAAGTGGCGAGAGCCAAACGGGCAACGGTCCTCAAGCAACTGAGCGACATAAATCCTTTCCCTTGGAAAACGGTGCAAATAGGCGTAGCAGACGTATCGTAGTTGGCCGGATAAGGCCCGGAAACGCAGGTCACGCGATTCAAACTGGCGAAGTGACGCAATGATTGCGAGCGTTCCCTTAGCTTAGTTTCATATCCAAATGTTTCACGAAAGACAAACTGCACCGATGCGGTTGAGTTTGACGATAACGCCGAGTGTGCCGGTGTCGTCGTCTGACAGTGCTGGCCTGTGATGTGAAGGGGGATTGCTTGTATTCCCCCAGTTCGGATGGCCAATTGGGGCGGTGATCGGTGATGGGACAAACGACAGGGTGGATGGCGTTCGTATTGGGATTGGCATTGCTGGCGAACAGTGTTGGGTTGGCCGCGAGCTATGACGATGACCAGATGCCGGTTTGGATCTCGTCACCGACGTCCAACCAATCGTCTTTCGTCCAGCTCGATACCGAACTGTTTCGCCATCTGTTGGACTTTCAAAATCACCAAACGGAAAAGCAATTGCTGCTCCGGGATGAGAATACGGATTGGCCGGGCAAACCGGTGTTGTTGGTCGGTGGGCAGGCTCGGCTAAGCCTGTTGGCGGCGACAACCAACCGCGAAAACAAGTTCAGCTATCTGGGGCGATTCCCAGCGGACTTCACTGGCAAGTCGGCGAGCGACGCGCGGCTGTTGCAGGCCAATGCGGGGATGGCGGCTTATGTGAATCCTTGGATCAGCGGTTACGGCGAACTGTTGTTTTCGGATGTGTTCACGTTTCCCGATTTCAAACAAGGCAGCCTGCAAGTTCGTCAGGCCTATGCCGTTTTTGGCGATCCGACGCTGACGCCTTGGTATGTGTTTTTGGGAAAGAAGAACGTTTCGTTTGGCGATATGGGGACGTTGTTGCCGTTCAGCCAGTCAGTCGTTTGGCACTACTTTGCGGCGCTGCATGAAGGCGTCGGCGTTGGGTATCACACCGACAACTTTAGTGCGACCGTGACAGGGATCAACGGTGGACGCGGTGTTCGACTGGCGGATTCGGAATCGAAAGGCAAGATCAATAACTTTGCCGCCAACATGATTGTTAGCGGCGGCGACCAACAGATCGGATGGCGGTTGGGCACCGGGTTTTTGATGGGCACGATTTATGATGGAAATGTCGCAGAGCATTTGGACGCCAACACATTCGGACCGTACAACCATGCTTGGGATGTGAATGGCGAGCTGACGTTGGGCAACCTGACTTTACAAGCTGAATACGTGTCAACGACAGGTGACTGGCCGGTGACCGACTATCCAGTAAGCGCCTACCGAACCGAAGCGGCATACGATGCCAAGTTCATGCGTTGGCCAACACGTTATGCGGTCAGCTGGAGCGACGGTCGGCAAGGTGAGTCGGGAACGGAGTTCGAATTCAATCGCCAGTTTGCGATGGGAATGGGGCTTACGCTGGGACCGAACGCGACATTCTCCGCGGAATATGTCCGCAGTTTAGGTTTCGCCCCGCTGATCGATTTGACTTCGGTGAGCGACCGCGACGTGGTGCAGAACAGTTTGGTGCTTGGCATGACGATCGTGCTCTAAGGTCACTGTGGCGATTTTTCTATTCTGACGATTTCTAGCGCGCCGGCGGTCCGATCCGCTGCACTAACATGGTACGAACCATGAATAAGTGCGACGAAACGACCGTATTGAACGCTATAGCCACTTGCCGATTCGCATCCGCAAGTGACGCTGAACTGCTCGACGCCTGGACGCGAGACCAGTTGGCGGAGGCGTTCGCGACATTGGTAAATCGTTACAGCGTGATGGTGCTTAGCGTTTGTCGGCGAAAGTGTCGCTGCGTTTCCGATGCGGAAGATGCGTACCAAACAACGTTTTTGTTGCTGGCGAAAAACAGTGCAAAGATCCGCCACGCCGATCGCTTGGCGGGTTGGTTGCACCGCGTCGCCCAGCGATCAGCGGTCGCAACGCTGAATCGAACCGCTCACATGTCCGAACCCGACGAAAGTCTTGGTGAGATGGTGGTGATTGACAATCCTTTAGATGAAATCGCGGCCCGACATGAAGCGATCATCTTGGACGAAGAGCTTGCCGCGATGCCTGAGCGGTACCGCGCGGTGTTGGTCATGCAGGTCTATCAGGGCGACCCGATCGAAACGATGGCGGAACGGTTTCAAACCACCGTTGGGACGATACGGGGACGATTGCAACGCGGCAAAAAAATGCTTGCCGATCGCCTACGTCGCCGTGGAGTGGTCCCATTGATCGCGATTTCGGCCAGCATGACAACGCAGGTGTCGAGTGTGGAGGCGGCATCGGCAGCCAGTCAATTACTGGGCATGCTTGAATCGTCATCAATACCACCGTCTCCGCCTCTTTCAGAAAGTCTTCTCAATCCGCTTCTCGTCAATGGAAGAAATCTCATGTCGCCGTGGAACTTAGGGTGTGGTGCAGCGATAGCCGGTGCGATCGGCGTGTTACTCATGGGGCCGGCCGAAGGGCTTGTCGGTGCTTCGGGCGGCGACACGGTCGATGTTGTGATGGCGCAAAAGGCGGACGCCGACTCGGAAGCTGCTGCCGTTCAATTTCCAGCTGTTAAACCTGCGGATCTGTCGTCGGTGAAAACGAAGCAAGGATCCGTTGCGAAAGTTGAAAAAGTCGATGACCCAGAAGTAAGTGAACTCGCAATCCGCTTGAAGGGCGAGTTGGATCGAGTCAGCGACGTCTCTATCGATGGAACGGTCGAGTCTTTGGCTGATGAACTGCAACAACAACTCGGCTTGCCTGTCTTGCTTGACAAACGAGCGTTGGCGTTTGCAAAGCTGTCGCCCGAGCAAATGTTGAACTTTGACAGTAGCCAAGAACCGCTGCGAACCTCGCTGAGAAAGCTATTGGATCCGCTTGGGATGAAAGCCACGATCGAGAACGAAGGTATCGTCATCACGGCGAACCCCAGCCAATTGGTTCATCTAGGCATTGGTACTGACCGCTGGCTGAGCGTTGACGATGAAACGATGCGACTTTTTACAGAAAAACTATCCGAGTCGCTGAAGCTTCAGTTTATCGAGTCACCACTTCGACAAGTCGTCTCACAGCTTCACGAATCGCTGGGGGTCAACTTGATGATCGATCATCGCGCGTTGGATGACATCGGTGTCGATGATGATTTTCCGGTGAACTATAGCTTGGGTGGCGAAGTCGCCGCCTATGACGCAATTCAGATGACCCTTCGGAGTTATGATCTTGAATTGACGGTGAGAAACAACGTGTTGCTAGTGACGACCATGGAAGGAGCCGAGGAATCGCTACTGAGCCGAATCTACTGGCTTGAAGGTTTGGCGCTCGATGGTAATTTCGACTCGTTGACCCAATTGATCCAAACGACGATCAAACCGGACCAATGGGAGGCACTCGGTGGCCGGGGAACAATAGGGATTGGTCCCGGCGAACGGCCCTCGATTATCGTCAACCAGACCTACGATATTCACCGACAGATCGAGTCGCTGATTGACACCCTGCGGTCCAACTCGTTCCATCCGCAGTCGAAAGATACGGGAGCACACAAGTCAACTCCGGCAAGGTTCGGTAATCCTGCCAGCGGCTTTGGAGGCGGCTTTGGAGGCGGTTTCGGTGGTGCTGGTGGGTTCATGAACTAGGGATTTTCGTCACCACCAATCGTTTTCTTTTGTTTTTAAATCAACTGTCGATTTGGACGTAAGCCGTTCGACCAGACAGTGCTTGGCGAGCAGATGACTCGCCAAAGTCGATTTAAAAGCTCCAACTGAGATAGTGAAAACGATGAGTGAATCTGCGACTGCTACGGTAGGCAACACCGTCCGACTACAACGAGTCTTTCGCGCACCGGCTGAACGTGTTTTCAAGGCGTTCGTTGACCCCGATGCACTGGTGCGGTGGGTGCCGCCGTATGGATTCGTTGGCAAAATGCACGAATTCGAGTGCAAGGTCGGTGGCAAGTATCGAATGTCGTTCGTGAACTTTGGCAAAGGAGCAACCCATTCCTTCACCGTCGAATTCTTGGAAATCGTCCCCAATGAACGGCTTCGCTACAACGACGAATTCGATGACCCCAACTTGCCAGGTGTTTTAGAAGTGGAAGTCGAGTTCAGCCCTGTCATGTGTGGGACAGAGCTGAAGATCGTTCAATCAGGCATTCCGGAAATGATTCCGGTTGAAATGTGTTATCTGGGATGGCAAGAGTCGCTTCAGCAATTGGCGAATCTCGTCGAACCCGAAATTCCAGACGGATCAGAGTCCGCGGAAAGTTAACAGCGTTCATTCCGGAATCATGGTCAATCAAGGCAAGTGACTATTTTTTGCCCTTGCCTTTTCCCCCTCCGTTTCCTTTCCCGCCGCCATTCCCATTACCGCGAGAGCGACCGTTACCGCGCGAGCCACCTTGGCTCTGAAGGTTCAATGCACCCTGTACGGCGGATGCTGGCCCGCGGCCACCGGCATTTCCTCGAATGCCGTTTTGGCCACGCGACTGTCCACCTTGGTTTCCACGCGGGCTTAGTTGTCGATCCAAATTCTGGATTGACTTTTCAGCACTTGAGCGGATCGATTGACCGTTCGAACCGCGACGCGGGGTATCTGGGATCGAGCGTTCAAGCTGCGAGCGATCGATTGCTTTTGGCCAGTCGCTGGGACGTTGTGGTCGGGCGCGTCCGTCCCGTTGAAGTTGCTCGAGGTTTTGTGGCAAATTCGGTCGCTCGAGGCCGTTCCCATTCCGGCTGCCATTGCGTTCCGAAGGCCTGTTTTCTGGACGGTCGGGACGATTCGGCTTTGCCGACGAGTTCCCGTTGGCGTTCACGTTTGCACCGGCATTCAGGTTAGCCGAAGATGACGTGATCGCTGGAAGGTCCAACGTGGCTTTTGCAGAAGCGTTGCCGTTTCCACGTCCGTTCCCGTTTAGATTACCTTCCAAGCTATTTCGGCTGGTGATTTCAAATTGTTGACGTCGCTTGGAAAACTCGCGTGGGTTGTTGGGGTTACCATCGCTTAGCAACTGTTGAATTTGGTTTGAATTGACACGCTGCAATTTAAGATCCGATTGCTTATCGTTGACCAGACTGGTCAAGCTATCGGCAAAAGCGGCAGCTCGTAGGGTTCCAGCGTCAAAGCCGTTGCCCGGATTCCCGCCGTTGCCAAGTCCCCCGGCAATGTTGGCATTCGATTTCAGGAATGCTCGTTGCGCGGCGAGCGTGTTGGGTGGACGGTGATCTTGATGGCTGTTGAAGTAGTTGTGATACCGGTTCGCGTAGTTCAGCGTTTGTGGGTTACGAATCGAGTAGTACGAGTACAAGGGATCGTAAAAACCATTGCGTTGACCGTAGCTCACCCAAGGAAGATACGAATTTGCGTAGCCACTGCCGTAGTAGTTACCAAAGTAGTATCGGTTGTAGTTCGGACGCAGGAACAAGCTCGCCAGCAATCCAACGGTATTGTCCAACGCGTATCGTGGGCGATACGAGTAGCCGGGACGCGTGTAGATGTTTTGGCGATAGTACACCGGGGTAAACATCATGCCGCGGTAGGCGAGTTCGCGGTCCCAATACCCGTTGCGATAAACGCAGCCACGCGGCGTCCAGTAATACTGGCTTGGTACCCAGACCCAGCCCGGTTGTGTTGCTGCCCAATAGCCTGGTTGCCACTGGTAGTCGTTACTTTGATAGACCCAGCTACCGGGAATATAAAAGTAGTCATCGCCGGGGCTTGGCGAGGATGGGCCTTCGTCTACCGAGTCGGGCGGTGCGGGCAAGTAGGCGACTTCGCGATCACCCGTCTTTGCCCAAAAACCGCTTACCCAGCGAAAACCCTTGGCGGTGTCTTCCCAGTAGCCGGGGACCCATTGGCGATTCGGTGGGACGTCGCGCCACAGTCCGCTGATCCAGATAAAGTCATCGCGGTCATCATCCCAAGCCCAGTAACCTGGAATCCATTGAACGTTTTTGCCATCCGGCTTGTATTCCGGTGGTGCTTCGTTGATTGGTTCCGGTGGACTTTGGTCGACGACAGGGTTCGGTTGTGGATTCTTCGAGAATGGCTCAGCAAATGCTTCGTGGAGTGGACCGCGTGTGAGGTATTCGACGCGGTCGTCTTCGTCAGGCGTTTGGCTTTGCGAGATTTCCGCTTGAACGGCCGCTTGCTGACTCGGTGGTTGCGGCGGACTCGGTGGCTGAGCGTAACTGGTTTGTGTCGCCAGGCTGGCTAAAGCGCCGGTCACCGCCGCCGAACAGAAGGAGGCGACGGAATAGCGTATGGATCGTCTCATAGGGATAGCTCACTCGATTGTTTGGAGAGGCAGGCGGATTCTGAAAAGGCAAGTCGCAT
Organism: Rhodopirellula sp. MGV; assembly: GCF_002251265.1. Lineage (NCBI taxonomy): Bacteria > Pseudomonadati > Planctomycetota > Planctomycetia > Pirellulales > Pirellulaceae > Rhodopirellula > Rhodopirellula sp. MGV. The sequence goes on from NZ_NPDI01000011.1 coordinate 31,282, forward strand.
TGGTGAGCAACAGAAATCGGTCAATTTTCGACCAGCTCACCACTCCCCGGTGCGGCGAGCACCTACACGGAGGTGCTGCGGTACGACCTAACGCAAAGCCTGTTCCAAAACTCCCACATTCACTTCAATCGAGATTCAGATCGCTACTGCGAAACGTTCGGTTCGACCGTTTCGGTCACGGCTTCTTTAAACGCCGTGTAACTCTTTTGTTCGATGAGATCATCGAAGAATGTCGGCGGCAACGGTGCGAGTATTGATGCCGAGTCTTCGTGAATCGCGGCGATCGCGTTGCCATTGGCGAGCTCACGTCCCAAATCCGCGATCAGTTTGACGCAATCGTCTGGGATCGCAGTGGTGACGTCGGCGTCGTCAGCTTGTGGCCACTGATAGATGTCGATCGCGATCCAGCCTTGGTGCGAATCGATCAGGTTTGTCACTTCGGTGTCAAACTGGTGATAGACGAGGTTTTTCGGATCACCGCGGTAGTGGCCTCGTCCCGAGTTAATGAAGTATTCGGATTGTTGATGAGCCAATATGACCGCACCGTTGGGGAATTCGCACAGGTAGTCTTCTTCGTCAGCCCGTTCGGTCAGGCTGTCCGGCTGAACGGTGGGAAGGTCCATACCAAGCGAGCTGGCGGCACGATGCACCGAGTACGCGTTGATGTCGAACGGTTCGGAAAGTAGCAGGACAATTCGACGGACTTCGAAGAACTGATTGAATTCCTGATCCGCGGCAGGCTGGATTTCGTCGATGAAGTCCCAGTCGTCAGGAACGTCAATGTATTCCTTCAAAATAAGTGGGCCGTATCCGGCCTGTGCCGCAAGTCGAAAGGCAGCTGCAAACCGCTCGCGGTCATTCTTGATTGCGTACACGATTGCTCGGCCGAAGTCCCGATCTTCATCAGCAAGCTGACGCGCCGCTAAGATTGCGTCATCGAATCGTTCTAGATGAGCCAAGCAGACCACTTTAAAGATCAAGGCTTCGAAGGCATAGTCGGACGTTTCATCGGCGACATGTTGATCACAGATCTCGAGAGCCTTTTCGAATGCCTTTTCGGCGATCTGTTGCTTGATTTCATCAATCGGGCTTGGGAATTCTTTTCGGTAAAGCTCGTCGATCGTTTGAAACTGTTGGCCTTCATAGTCGGCGTTGTACGCGATCATGTCATAAACAAATGGCTTGTCTTCGGCCGCGTTGTAAAAATCAACCAGTGTTCCGAGTTCTTCATGGCAGATGGCAAGATTCGAGAATAACGCTTCTTCCAGGTACTCGTCGTAGTCGTTATTTTCCTCCGGCCCTTGGTTCGCCGTTTGCTTTTCAAATAGCTCCAATGCCTTTTCGTAGTGCTGTTTTGCCTTTTCGTAGTTTTCGGCAGTTATCTCGCGATAGCCGAGTGTGTTCCAAGTATCGACTTCGTCTGGATACCTTTCGGTTTGGGTTTGGATCAGAGTTTCGATCTGGGATTGAAAATCCATCGCCGGTTCGTCAGTCGCATCGTCGCTTTGTGCAAGGATTTCGAGTTTGTCGAGCAATAAAGTAAAAGCATCGGTCGCTGGATCGATCAGCTCGTATGCACGCAGCGGATCCCCCATCGCGATCGCGGTATCACAGATCAGGTCGTTGTAGTAATCGAGATAGTAGTCATCTTCGTCGAGTACGCTGCGACCTTGGATCAATCGACCGATCGCATCTTCAAACTGTTTGTCATGGATCAGAACTAACGCATGGTAATAAGGCTGGTTGGGAAGTTCGGTCGGTGAGTTTTCGACGTATTCGATCAAGGTGCGAAGTGCCGCGATGTCATTTTCGATTTCGAACGCATCGGCGAGGGTTTCGGCATAGTCTGAGTAATCGGGGATTCGCTCAAAGCGTTCCACGAACTCATTTTTACGGTCTTCCGGCAAGGTCAGTGCGAAGGATTCGACGAGGGCGTACGCCTCTGGAGTATCGTCCAATCCGGCGACGAAATACTCCAACGCCTTCTCCGTGTTGCCAAGATTTTTATAAGCGAGCCCGATCGAATAGAAGGCATCGGCGTCGGCGCCAAACCGATTTAAAAAACGCTGCCCCTCTTCGATCACAAGTTCGTATTGTTCGAGCTCTAGATAAGCGTTGCAGCGGACCAGTTCTTTGAACAACGATTGTGGTTCATAGGCTTCGAGTTTGTCGACGCATTCGAGCGCATAGGTCGCATCAGCGTGCAGTTCGACGGCGGAGCAAAAACACCAGCGCAGTGTTCGCATCCCTTGTGGGATGTCTTGACCCATTAGTTGTCGCAATGCTGTTGCTGATCCCGAGAGGTCGTTTTGCGCGAGGGCTGTGATCGCTTCGACAACCATTTTTGAGACCCGTTGAAAGTGTTCGGGCTGGTCGCTGTTGAATCCATCGCGAAGGACCGAAGCCATCATCCACTGGCTCGATAGGCCGAGTGAAAGATCGGTCCAATCGGCGATACGCCATTGATCGGTGCGACGAAGGTCGAAGAAGGTTCGCGTGGTTGTGTAATCTTGGTCCCAGGTTCGCACTAGGACTTCGGCGTGATTCCCGTCTTCGGCGATGTTTGCATAAACGATTTCGTGGCGTGACCAACGGTCATCGGCAAGTTCAAACCAATGTTGGAACTGTTGCTTGATGATGGTCGGCATTTGTGTCCGAAAGAAATCTGGAATCTCGACATCGGCTTTCAACAAGGATTGTTCGCAGATGTATTCGATATCCAGCAAGGAGACCAATTCGTCTGCCGATTCTTTCCGCGTCGTTTCCTGAAATCGCTCAAAGAAATCTCGGATCTCAGGATCGACCACCGCACTCCGATCTGTTTTTGTCGGCGTTGCCGAATCGGATTGGGCGAATAGGACAGTCGTGTCAACCGAGAGATGGCCAACGAGAATCGCGAAGATGGCCGAGCGAATCCAAATCGTCTTTGATTGCATATCCAAAGCTTGGTTGCGTTTTCAGTGAATAGTCATCGACCGTACTATAACAAGACCCCCTCAATCTTGTTGTCGAAAAAGTCTGGCCATCGTCAGGTGGTCGACCATGCTTGGGCAGCAATACAGCGCAATAAAATACAGCGCAATAAATTGTCGAATCACCTATCCGGCGTTTAATCTTTTCGTCGGTCGACCAGTCGGCGTGACTTGGCTTCGAAACGTGGCAGCGTTCCCTGTTCGACGGGCATGACGTCGACACGCATGGCGAGACGTTTTTGGAAGAGGTCGGCAAGCTGTTTACAACGATCTTGCGAGAGTTCGGTTTCGAGGGACAGCGTATCCATCTGGCCGACTTTATCGACGATCATGCGAAACTCGGTGGTCGCATCGAACGAACGGACAATCGATTCGATACTGCTCGGAAATACGTTGACGCCGCGGACGACCATCATGTCGTCGCAGCGTCCAAGGACTCCACCATCCAGATAGAGAAAGCGGCATTGGTGAGGATGATTCACCGAGGCTCGGATCACGTCGCCCGTGCGATAGCGGATCGCGGGTCCGCCCCATCTGCCGAGGCCGGTTAGAACCAACTCTGCTTCTTCGCCATCTTGCGCGGGGCGACCTGTTGGCGATGACGAATCAAAGTGCAATCGTTCGGCGATGAACTGTGTTTCAATCACATGCAGTCCGGATCCATCTTCGCTGCCAAATCCCCAGGCGCCGATTTCGCTCGCACCGCTATGGTCGATCACCTTTGCGCCCCAGCCCGCTTCGATGCGAGCACGGATCTCTGGGCGACTGCCCCCGGGTTCGCCCGCAACGATCAAACGCGTCACTGAGCTAGATGCGAGATCAATGTCCAAGCGTTCGGCGATCGCGACCAAGTGCAACGCATAAGTCGGTGTGCAACAGACCAACGTGCATTGGTGATCGAGGATCATCTGCAATCGTGTTTCGCTGGAAACGCCACCGCCGGGAATCACAAGCGCGCCGGACTGGACCAACGCATCAGAGGCACTCCAAAAACCGATAAAGGGGCCAAACGAAAACGCCATCATCGCGACATCATCACAAGTCACTTTGGCGGCGTGCAACACATGACGCCAACACTCTAGCCACCATTGCCAATCGGTTGGCGTGTCCAGCACCGGCATTGGGAATCCACTGGTGCCGCTGGTTTGGTGATAACGCGCGTATTGAGAACGTGGCAGTCCAAAAATTTTCCCGGCTAGGCCAATTTCAGCAGGCATCATCTGATGCTTTTCCAACAACGGTATCTCGGCAAGCTGTTCAAGCGATTGCAGCGGTAGGGCGACCTCTGCAAGTCGGTCCCGATAAAACGGTAGCTCCTTCGCCGTCGCAAGGATTCGGTTTAGCCTTTTGAGCTGAATGGATTCGATCTGTTGACGTTCGAGTTTCCAGCACGCCTCGAGGTTGTGGTCGGACAGGTCGCGTTGGGCAAATTCGTTGTCGAGGGGCGTGGTCAAGGTCGAATCGAAGGTGGGCGGAACAGATCGGATTCTTAGGCAATGTAAACAGCTTAGCAGAGACAGGTCGTCTGACGCAGAAACGCCTGTTGACGAAGGATTTCCGTTCTTCTCAACGGCGAGACTGCCGGCCGCTGTTGTCGTCTAGCGGACAGGAGACGAGTTTTGTTTGGGAACGCAAAAGCGGCAATGAAGGAACGGTGAAGATGTCTGATTTGTGATTGTGAGGGGGACGGTAGGCGTAGACCTTATGGGCGAGCCTCGAAAAGAATTTTTCCCCCTTTCCCCGAATCATTTTGCAGGCTGCTCTATGCGTTCCCTCTCGGCTTTCCCAAAACGTATCCCTTCGCAATCTACATGCGTGTCTGTGCAGACGCGCGGTGGCTTTACGTTGGTGGAGCTTTTGGTGGTCGTTTCCATCATCGGTCTGCTGGCTTCGATGGCGTTGCCTGCGCTGACGAAAGCTCGAGCCGCGGCGCGGTCGGCAGCTTGCCAATCGAACCTGCGCCAATTCGGAATCGGCTTGACGCAGCGTGCCAACACGATGCCTGACAAGGCTTTCTGCAGCGGCAACTTTGACTACAAGCGTGACGGCGTTCCGACCGAGTATGGCTGGGTCGCTGACCTCGTTCAACGCGGCATTATGACGGGCGAAATGATGTGCCCCAGTAATCCTGCCAAGGCCAGCAAAGCAATCGATCAGGTGCTTGGCGTTGCCCTCGCCGACTTGACGGCTGAGGCAGCCGCCGAAGCTTCCGACAAACTCGAGCACCCGTTGCTCGGGCAACAGTCAATTGTCGACAGCACGGGATCGACGGTGGCGAATGTGATTCGGCAGATCTTGATCGATGGTGCCGCTGCGGGGTCGCCTTTGCGAAGCGAGATCGTCGCCCGCAAGATGCTCGAAAATGGGTACAACACAAACTATGCCGCTTCCTGGTTCATGGTCCGCGGCGCGGTGAATCTGACCAGCGAAGGCAACTTAGATTCCAGCGACGGTAACTTCGACATTCGTGGAAAAGGCGTTACGAAAGGCCCGCTCCGTGTGGATGTCGTCGATACAGCTCGCGCACCGATGTCGACGATTCCATTGCTCTGCGATGCCACACCAACGGGATACATGCGGGCAAACGTTGGTGCGATTCCGTCGGGCAGCGTGTATGCGACTTCGATGGTTGGCGGCCCAATCTACAGCAGCCGAGACATCCTGGATTCTGCTGGAAATCCCGTCGCCAACCCGAATCATATGAAAACACCTGGCAGTTCTCTGAAAGGGACGACGTTTGCATCGGGTACGGCGCGTGGCGGTCCCGACGGTTGGTACATGCAGTGGAACGCTTTCACTCGCCAGGATTACCGTGGGATCATGCCGCTGCACATCCGGATTGCGAATTGCCTCATGGCTGACGGGTCGGTCCAGCAACTCGTTGATGCCAACAATGACCAGTACATCAATAACGGGTTCGAGTTGCCAAGCGGCGACATCGTCTGGACGAGCCCCAAAGTCGAAGCGGATAAAACGAAGTTGGCGAGCTTCTACTCGCTTAAATCCGACGGCCCAGTTAACTAGGCCTGTCAATTGAGCCAGGATTGGCCTGTGCGATAATTTGGCCTGTGCGATAATCCAGAGAGCCGATTTGCCCGATAGGCGATGTGACCTCACGGGTATTGATCGAGCCTACTCGCCGCAGCCCTGTCTAGTTAGACTCTCCGATTCTTTGGTGAGTCCAGACAAGTTATGGTCGGCGAGATGATGTACCCCCAGCAGATCCGGCTCGGATCGCTCGATTGTTTTTCGATTGATCCGTCCCTCCAATCCACACCCGCGGATGTTGTTTCCGACACATCGGAGGGGGGCGGTGCCGTGCCATCGGCGATCGTCGTGCTCTGTCACGGTTACGGGGCTCCCGGATCAGACATGGTTGGGGTCGCGCAAAGCTGGGTGCAATTGCTGGGCGAAACGGCAAAACAGTTGTGGTTTTTGTGTCCGATCGCCCCGTTGAGCTTGGCCGAATTCGGAATGCCGACGGGCCGTGCTTGGTGGCCGCTGAACATGGCTCGGATGATGGAAGCGGTTCAGGCCCAGCGTTTCGAGCAATTACACCGCGAAACGCCGCCGGGGCTCGATCAGGCACGCAATCAGCTTTCCAGCCTGATTCACGCGGCGCAGGAACAGCTCGGTAAGCGACTGGGGAAACCCGCTGCAAAGATCCCGCTGGCGATCGGCGGATTTTCCCAAGGCGCTATGCTGACGATGGATACCGCACTGCGCGGCGACATTCCGGCGCCGGATCAGTTGTTCCAGTTTTCGGGGACCGTCGTCTGCCAGCCTCAATGGGCAGCCGCGACCGGCCGGTTGGAGCAAACGCGGGTATTCCAAGCTCACGGAACGGTCGACCCGATTCTGCCGTTTAGCTCGGCCGAGCGTTTGCGTGACTTGTTGAAAGCGGCCGAAGTCGATTTGGAGTTCCATTCGTTCTACGGTCCCCACACGATCGACGAGTATTCCGTCGAAACGACCGCGATGATGTTGAAACAGCTTCCCAGCGCCAAGGACCAAGCGTAATGAAAGGCCGAATTGCCAGCCGCCGCCCGCAACCCAGCGAATTCGATTTTGAAATCCACGGACAACTGATCGATCGGGTGCCCGGCGAATGCGCGATCGAAACGCTTGGTAATCAGCTGTACTGGATTTGCGACCTCGCCGGCAGCATCAGCACCGAGCAAGTCGACAAAGTCCACGCGCCGTACAGCTGGACGATTCGCCAGGTATTCGAGCACTGTGTCAATGCGGAGCGAATGTTTGGCTATCGGATGATGTGCCTCGCCGACGGCAGCCAACCGGACCTGCCGGGGTGGGACGAAAACGTTTCGGCGGACAGCCGGTTTGGGCTGGGGATTTTTTCCCGGCTGATCACTGAGTTGGGCGAACTTCGCAAAGCCAATTTGGAACTGTTGGGACGTCTCGTGCCTACCGCCTGGGACTGCTCGGGCACCGCATCGGGGCATCGGGTGACCGTCCGTGTGCTGGCCTGGTTGGCGGCGGGACACCTGCAGCACCACTTCGAAATCATTGAAAAGCGGTGCGAGGTCACTGCGAAAAGAACACCTGACTTGGTAGAGTGATTCGTTTTTCCGGTCAAAACACGTTTCGCGGATCGACCGACCGTCCTCTCCCATTCAAAACACAAAGTTACGATCACCATGTTTGTTGACCGCGTTCAAATTGATCTTCATGCCGGCAAGGGCGGCGATGGCTGCTCCAGCATGCGCCGCGAAAAATACGTTCCCCGTGGTGGCCCGGACGGGGGCGACGGCGGGCACGGCGGAAGTCTGATCCTGGAAGCCAAGTTGGGCGTCAATTCGTTGGCCGCCTACGCGAATCGCCGTTTTTATCATGCGCCGAAAGGCCAGCCTGGTCAGGGTTCAATGCGACACGGCCGTCGTGGCAATGACCAGACCCTGTATGTTCCGCCGGGAACAACCGTGATCGATGCCGAACAAGGCTTTGTGATCAAAGACCTGACGCTGCATGGCGACTCGTTCGTCGTTGCCCGTGGCGGACGCGGCGGGAAAGGCAACGCGCACTACAAATCGGCAACCAACCAAGCCCCACGCGAATTCACTCGTGGCGAAGAAGGCGAGGCTCGATCGGTCATCTTGGAACTGAAGTCGATCGCTGACGTTGGCTTGGTCGGAAAGCCAAACGCCGGCAAGAGCACGCTGCTCAGTCGTATCACGGCGGCTCGACCTGAAATCGCCGATTACCCGTTCACGACCAAGCATCCCAACCTCGGGATCGTCGAACTTGACGAAGTCCGCTCATTCGTCCTCGCCGACATCCCCGGTTTGATCGAAGGCGCCAGTGACGGTGTCGGGTTGGGGCACGAGTTCTTGCGACACGTCGAACGCGCCGGTTTGTTGGTGCACTTGGTCGAACCAGAGCCAACCGACCAAACCGAACCGCTGGAAAACTATAACGCCATCCGCAGCGAACTGGCGCTTTATGACGAGTCGCTTGGACAGCGTGACGAAGTCCTCGCGGTGACGAAATGTGAGCTCGAAAACGCCAGCGAAGTCGCCGAGCAATTGCGGGAAACGACCGGCAAAAAGGTGTTCCTGATCAGTTCGTTGACTGGCGAAGGCTTAAGCGAACTTCAAGAAGAGATCATGGTTCATGTCCAGCGTCGTCGCGCTGAATTGCTGGAAGCGGGCAAGCCTTTGGAAGTTCAGCAAACCGAGGCACAACCCAAACGCAAACGACGCTTGCCGCCACACTTGGCTGGGCCGACCGCTCAGCTTTCCAACGACCTCCAGGCAAAAGACTTTGACGAACCGAACGCTTCGTCGGCGGAGGGCCAATCCGGATCGGGTGATTCAGGTTCGGGAGCGTCGTCGTGACGGTGAGGGGCATTCCGGTCGCGCTCGATATCGGTAATTCGGCTGTCAAAGCATGCGTCTCGAAACAATCGCTTGGGCGAAAGATCGAGCGTGAGACGAGTGACTGGATTACCAAGTCGTTTGCGATTGGTCCGCAACATGGCGATTGGGGGCGTGACGCATCGATCGTCACCGATTTGCTCGGCTGGCTGCGTCCGTTGTGCAACGATCGTGAAGTCGCGTTTTGGGTGTCCACCGTTAATCGATCGATCAGCGAACCCGTCCGCGTGGAGTTGGAGCAACAGCTTGGAAAGGGAGTTTGGAACGAGCTAACCTATCAAGACGTTCCACTTCATATCGATGTGCAATTCCCAAAGCGTGTCGGGATCGATCGCTTGCTAAGTGCTCATGCGGCGACAAGGCATCTGCCCCGCGGTGCAGTTGTCGTGGACTCGGGCTCGGCGGTCACGATCGATTTGGTCACGCCGGCAGGTGAGCTTGGCGGCGATCCGATTTTTCACGGCGGTGCGATCATGCCGGGGGTGCGGATGCAGCACGCGGCATTGGCCGGCGGAACCGAAAACCTGCCCCGGACCGCGCCACCGAATGACTCGACTGCTGTGAGCAGCGATTCGATGCAACAGCCGTTCTCGGCGCCCGCACGCGAGACCGAAGCGGCCATACGGTTGGGGGTCCTGTCAGCGATCAGCGGTGCGATCGAACGGCTCGCGGGTGACTATTCGGCGTTTGCCGCCAATCGGATGGGTAGTCACGAAATCGGCGTTTCAGGCGGCGGAAAAATCGCTGTAGTCATTTCCGGCGGCGATGCGGAATTGATTTCTAGAGATTTGAGAATTTCTCACATTGTGAAGCACAATTTGGTCTGTCAGGGCATTTTAGACTTAGCAGGACGAAAGTCCCTCGACTCTGCGTCGCCGCTATGATGGGTGGGTGCGGCTGCCTCCCAGGCCGCGATCCTGTAAGACGCTCAAATTCGGCGACTCAACCGGGTAGTAAGCGAATACCGATAGCTTCTGACGAATGTCTTCCATCAAGATCTCTGACCTCCTGCCGCTCAGTCCCGATGTGACAAAGCCGAACGCCTATCAGGTGTTTGGACTGGAATCTGGTGAGCAAGACCTCGAGCGGGTCAAATCGGCAATTCGAAACGCCTACAGAAATCTCAGGGGCACGCGAGATTCGGCACCGCCGCAAAGTTGGAAGCAAGCATTGAAGTTGGCCGAAGCGGCTCGGCAGGTGCTGGAGGATCCCGATAAGAAACGCGAGCTTGATGCCAAGTTGTTGGCTGCTGCCGCGCCGAAACCGCCTGCAGACGTCGCGGTAGCAAATCCGGTTGCTGACCCGCTTGCAGATTTGCTGCCCAAGTCCAATCCGATCTCGTCGCAATCTGCACCCGCTCCGTCCGGACAACCGGTCCCGAATCAAGCCGCCGCCGTGCTGGGGCTCCCGCCACTCGGCGCCCCGCCGCCCGGCACGCCACCACTTGGAACACCTCCGTCTGCGCAGGCGTCACCGTCTGTTCCCACGCCCGCACCGGTCGCATCGACCACAATTCCGGGGCTGCCCACACAGCCGCAGGTTGCCGTGCAGGCGGAACCCGTCGTCATGCCTCAGTCCGTCGGTTGGGCACCACCGAAGGCCACACCGGGCAGAAGGCGAAAACGCAAGAACACTGGAATGCTGATGTTCGGTGTCCTGGTTTTGGCAATGATCGGCGGCATCATTTACTTGATGCTCAGGTTCTTAGACGACAAGCCGATTCAGCTCGCACGAACCACCGATGGTGGCTATGTCGTTTCGCAGCCAAACGACTCAAATGCAGCACGTGATCCGAGGGCGAAATCGGACGGCGTTATGGCGGCCGCGCCCAGCAGCGGGATCGCAAGTGCAGTCCCTCGCCAGCCAAGCAAATTTACCCCGCCGTCGGACACGCCCGCTAGTCAACCAATGATGGGGCAGCAGCCGATGTCAGACCCATCGATGACGGAACCGACAATGCCCGAGGAAGCGATGCCAAATCTGGCAATGGCATCATCGCCTCCCGCAACCGAAATGGCATCGGCTGATCAAGGCGAAGCGATTGCGTCATTGGAGCAGCTAATCAAGGACGCTAACTGGGACAAGATGAAGCCCGAAGCGGATCGATTGCTGAAACAAAACTTGCCCGGCGATCAGGGCAAGCGAGTTTCGACGCTCTACGACATCGCCGATCTGGCGAGTTACTACCGGGGCGGGATCGTCCGTGGTCTGCAGTCTTTAAAGACCGGCAACACGTTTGATGTCGTCGAAGGTTTTCCCGTGATCGTGGTACAAGCCAGCGCCAGTTCGCTGACTGTTCAGTACGACAGGAAAAATAAACAGTATACGATCGACACCTTGCCGCCGGCATTGGTGACGGTCCTCGCGTCGAAAACGCTTAATCACGAGCTTTCCGATGTGAAAGCTGCCTTGTCGCTATACCGATTGATCCATCCGTCAACCAACGATGATTATCGAAAAGACGCTTGGGTGCAGCTGGAAAGTGTTGACGGTCAATTGAAAGACCTCGACTCGGCGAACTTGATCAAGGTCGCAAAAGAGTTGCTTGCCAAGTAGGCGTGGCCTGCTTGCGTTCTGATCAGGCTTGCCCCCAGCCACCACCGCCAGGTGTTTCGATCCGCAGCCGATCACCGGTCTGGACATCGATTGTCACCGAAGACGCGAGTTCAGTGGCGGTGTCGCCTTGAATCAAGAGGTTGCGTCCGGAAACACCATCCGCACCGCCAAACACACCGTACGGCTGCGTCGTGCGCCGGTTCGTGATCAGTGACACCGTCAACGGCTTTAAGAATTCGAATTCGCGAACCAAGCCATCTCCGCCGCGCTGTTTGCCTAGCCCGCCACTTCCGCGTCGAATTGAAAATTCACGCAAGCGGATAGGCAGACGTGATTCCAGTACCTCGGCATCGGTGATTCGTGTGTTGGTCATATGCGTGTGAACCCCATCGGCACCCGGGCCAAACACGCTCGCCCCGGCGCCACCACCGATCGTTTCGTAGTACCCAAAACGCTCGTCGCCGAAGAGCACGTTGTTCATCGTTCCCTGGCTGGCCGCGACGGCACGGAACACCGGTGCGTCGGATCGCGTCGAACCGATCGCGCCTAACAGCACGTCGACGATACGCATGCTGGTTTCGACGTTGCCGGCGACCACTGCCGGGCATTTCGCCGGATCAGGATTCGACGGTGGGTCCAGCAATCCCGGCGGGATGATCAGTTCAATCGGCCGCAGCGCACCATCGCAAAGTGGCAAGTTCGATTCACAGAAGCATCGCATCACATACAGCACCACCGAATTGACGATCGATCGTGTCGCGTTAAATGCACCCGGGTGAACACCCGCGGTGCCAGTAAAGTCGATGACCAGTTGGCTCGCTTCGCGTCGCAGCGTCACCGCGATCTTGGTGCCGTCATCGAGAGTGTCTTCGAAGTGCAGTTCGTCTTCGGGCAGTTTTTTGATCCAGGCTATCACTGCGTCTTCGGCGACATCGAGCAAGCGTTCGACTAAACGTTCAAGCCGTCCCGCGCCGATTTCTGTCGTCATCTGTTTCAGCAAGCGAGCGCCTTCTTGTCCGGCGGCAATTTGGGCCCGCAGGTCCGCGATGTTTTCGCCGACGTTTCGCGACGGATAGGTACCTGAGCCGAGCAGTTCGGCAAGTTCATTTTCAAAGCTCTCGCCGTTTTTGACCAGCGCAAAGGCTCGAATCAAGACACCTTCCTGAGCCAAGTTCTTGGCGTTTGGCGGCATCGACCCTGGAGTAAGTCCGCCGATTTCGGCATGATGTGCTCGGCTGGCGACAAAGAAATCTGGCTTGCCACGTCTGGTTTGCTCATCACAGTAAACAGGCGAAACCAGTGTCACATCCGGCAGGTGAGATCCGCCCGCATAGGGATCATTCGACACATAGCAATCGCCGTCAGCCATGTCTGGGAACGTTGCGGCCAAGTGTTTGACGGTGTGTCCCATCGCGCCCAGGTGAACGGGAACGTGCGGCGCGTTGGCGATGAGCGTTCCGTCACCACGAAAGATCGCGCAGCTGAAATCCAAACGTTCTTTCACGTTCACGCTGATTGCGGTTCGTCGCAGAACTTCTCCCATCGAATCGGCGATACTTTGCAAACGTCGAGCCGCGATCTCCATCTGTACCATTTCACTGGTCGATGATTCCGTGTCTGCCTTTTTGATCGGGCTCCAGTTCAATCTGACCGAGCCGTCGGCTGTCACTTCACCTTGCCAATCGGGTTCGACAATTAAAGTCGTCTGGTCACTGACAATAACCGTTTTGGGATCGATCTTGTCCCCGGGGAGCAAGCGTTCGCGATCGATCAGCCGGAATTCTTGCCATTCACCGCGATGGTAGACCTGTGTGTGTTGTTTGGCTGCGTTGCCGTTTACGCGTGCGGCGGTTGTCGCAAAGTGCTTTCGCAGTCCATCCTCGGACGTCTGGCTTTCACAGCGCAGGCTGACCCACTGGACGGCCCGGTCATGGCGGTCGTATCCATAGCGTGCCCGGTGTTGTTGATGGAATCGCTCGATCAGTCCTTTGCAATCTGATTCGCCAAATCCGTCAATTGACAACGGGATCGTCGCATCGGTTCCGGCATAGCGAAGATCGGCTTCGTAGTGATGGGTGACTTCATCGACAGAACGTTGTAGCGTCTCGGCATTGCCTTTTGCCAATGTATGCGCCGTCGCGGCGACTTGCGTGGCATCGACTTGATCGACGTTTTCGTAAAGCCCAACCGTCTCGATCGTTCCTTGTGGTGCGACGCCGATTCCCACAGCACTCAGGACACTGCCAAACGGATGGTCAAGGATCGTTTGGATCCCTAGAGATTCGGCGACGCGGCATAAGTGTTGTGCCGCAGCACCGCCAAACCCAACCAAGGCATGGTCTTCCAGCGGAACGCCGCGCGCGGTCGTGATCGCGCGAACGGCTTCTGCCATGTGCGTGACGGCGATATCCAAGAATCCTTCGGCGAGTGCCTCGACGGATTGCCCGGTGTTTGGCATTTTGCCGGCGACGTGTTCCAGGCGTTCTTGGGAAGCATCGATTGAGAGTGGGAACGGAAATCGTTCAATCGACAATCGGCCGAGCAGCAAGTTAATGTCGGTAACCGTCAGTGGGCCGCCGCTGCCATAACAAGCCGGTCCTGGCGAAGCTCCGGCGCTGGCGGGGCCAACTTCCAATCGACCACCGATGAAATCGCAAATCGATCCGCCCCCGGCAGCAACCGTGTGGATATCCATCATCGACGTCATCACACGCACGCCCGCGACCTTCGACACGTATCGCCGACCGACCTGCCCGTCAAAGCGGCTGACATCGGTGCTGGTCCCACCCATGTCCAAACCGATCGCCAAGTCTAAGTGGTTGCTTTGTGAGACAAACTGCAATCCGACGACACCGCCCGCCGGTCCAGACAGGACGCTATCCCGACCGCGAAACTGGTCGGCGGCGACCAAGTTGCCGCCGCTGGTCATCATTTGCAGTTCGCATGTCGAACGCCCGAACTGTGTCGCCACACGACGAACATAGTCAGATAGGATCGGATTCAGATACGCGTCGAGCGTCGTGGTTTCTGCACGCGAGACCAACTTGATCAGCGGAGCGACTTCACTGGAGCGGCTGACATGGCGAAAGCCGACTTCACGGGCGATCGTTTCGATCCGCTGCTCTTGTGAGTCATTGACGTATGAATGCATCAAGCAAATCGCAATCGCTTCCACACCACGCCGCCGCATCAAGTGCAACGCTTTGCGGATTTCGTCTTCGTTCAGTTCCGCGAGTACGTTTCCTGCGGCATCCAAACGTCCGCGGACTTCGATCACGTTTTCCGCCAAGGGAACCGGTTTGTTAAATGAAAGGTCAAACAGTTCTTCGCGATCTTGCTCGCCAATCAGCAGTACATCACCGAAGCCTTCGTTGATGACCAATGCGGTGTTAGCGCCGGTGCGGGTGAGCAACGCATTGGTGCCTTTGGTGGTTCCGACGCGGGCAACCATCGGCGGCAATCGTTGTTCGATGGGAATGCCGAGTAGCAGGCGTGTTGCCAGTACGGGTGCCTCTAAGCCACAGTCAATTTCGAATTGACGGAGATGATCACCGTCAACAGCGTCAGCCTCTTTGGCTGGTTGGATCGAAACCTGTCCTGACGCGGCGTGGTACTCGCGGATTGTGCCGATGGAGTGACGGATGCCGGAGACCAACTCGGATAGTTTGGCACCAGCAAAGAACCGGTCGGGCAGACGATGACCCGGCAAACCACATAGCAGTTCGTCGGGAAGAGTCAGGGTTGCATTGTCGTCGGGGCCGAGTGTGCCTTCGCAGCGGATCAAACCCGTCGATAGGACTTTGATGCTTCGAAGGTCCGGAGTCGCTTCTGGCCCTGGATTCGCATTTCCGGCTTGGACGACGATGCAATCGGTGAACGTTCCGCCGACGTCGGCGCATACGAAAAGCGGTGCTTGTTCTTTCATGCCATTGACGGTTGGTTGGGCAGCCGGTTGTTGTTCAGCTGCGGCCGCCGAAGAGAGAGATGCAATCGGTGGCGTGCTGTTGATCGACGAGGGCGACGACAATATCGCCGGCTTTGAGTTGATCCGATGCCATGGGGACGCGGATGAAGCTGTCACGCTGGATCGCGGTAATCAGGCAGCGTCCGGCCAGTGGCAGATCTGCCAATGTGGCTTCGGTAACGCGAGTTCCTTCGACGACTTCCAATTCGTAGACGCCGATGTTGCCATTTGGCAGGCGGCGGTGACTGA
The DNA here is from genome assembly GCF_002251265.1 of Rhodopirellula sp. MGV. Classification (NCBI taxonomy): domain Bacteria; kingdom Pseudomonadati; phylum Planctomycetota; class Planctomycetia; order Pirellulales; family Pirellulaceae; genus Rhodopirellula; species Rhodopirellula sp. MGV. The sequence goes on from NZ_NPDI01000011.1 coordinate 46,917, forward strand.
TGATCGGCCCCTCGTTCAGAAAGCCAAGGATCTGCCGAGCGGCTGTATCGCGTTCACTGACGACATGGTCGATGCCAAGTTTGCCGACGACGTTCGCATAGTCAGGCCGTCCGACGACCGCCATCACTCGGCGGGCACCCAATTCGCGAGCTTCCACGCAAGCCATGATGTTGCTTTCGTCGCCGCCAGTGCAGGCCACGAAGTAATCAGCGGCACCACCGCCTTCGTCTTCCAGGACACTGCGGTTGTTGGCGCTCGCGTTAACAATCGTGATATCAGGAAGCAGCTTTGCCAGTTGGTCACAGCGCCGGGCATCGTATTCTAGGATCGTTGTCCGGTAATCTGACGATGGCAGAGCACGGGCCAAGTGGAATCCGATTTCGCCACCACCTGCGATCAAAACCGTCTGTCGTTTGGCACGCCGCGAAACCGACGCGAATTTCGAACGGCTTTTGTTGAGGTCCGTTGGAATGCCGATCATCGACACACGGTCGCCCGCATGAATTTCGTCTTCGGCACTGGCAATCCACATTTTGCCATCGCGTTGGATCGAACCGATGCGAACGTTGCCCGGTAGGTTCAGTTCGCGCAGACGCACACCGACGGCGCTCGCTTTGGACTCGACTTCGACCTCGTAGACTTCTAGGTGGCCGCGAGCAAAGTGTTCCAGCGGGATCGCGTCGGGATTGCGGATCGCACGTACCAATTCGAATGCGCTTAACTGCTCCAGCGACAGCAGTGAGTCGATCCCGAAGTGCGTTTGGTAATCAAACGTGCTGGCTTCGCGAAAGACTGGGGCGTAAACACGGGCGATGCTGCGGCGGGCGCCGAGGGCTTTCGCCATGCTCGCGCTGACGACATTGGCTTCATCGTTGCCGGTCACCGCCAAGCAGATGTCGGCACTCAAGACGTCGGCTTGAAACAAGACGGAACTGTGTGCCGCGTTGCCGTGGATCGCACGCACGTCCAATTCGCTGTCGATCTGTCGGACCCGTTCGGCATCGGTGTCGATGACCGTCACGTCGTGACGACGTCGGCAGAGTACATCCGCGATCCAGTGACCGACCGTTCCTGCGCCCAGCGTTAAAACACGCACTACAGCATCCAGTTAAGCATCAAGAGGACAATAAAGATGACGAACATAAATCCTGTCACCCAGCGTGCGGTGTAAAACGCATGCTTCAAAATCGTTTGAGTGTCTTCGTGGCGCGTCGCGCCGAAGACCAGCGAGATCGAGACGATCAAAGGAACATAGTACAGCAGATAGGTTGGCCCGATCGAAATCATGCGTTCGCCTCCGCCCCGTTGGTGCTCGCGACTTTCGTGTCGGCTTGATCTCCGGACGCCGCTTCGGCCGGTTCGTCCTCGTCATCCTTCTTCTTGCGTCCGCTGATCGGAACCGAAAGTGGGCCGGAATAGGCATCGTAAATTACAAGGATGTTCAACAATCCTGCAATCATCGTGTACCACGTTCCCATCTCATATCCGGCGCCATATTGCGCGTACCACGCGGCAATTTCGTCGGGATGATCTTCGACCACCGGGCGGTACGGTGGTGCCATAAATCCGCCCCACAACGGTTGGTAACCGGGACGCGTCCGACCATTCTCGGTCGCTTTACGCATGTGGTTGCCTTGCACCAATGCCGGCAGCGCCGCAGCACCCACACCGGCTTGCAAGAAGTAATGCCAGCGTTTGTCACCCGGTTGCCATGATGCGTAAACGACATGGCCTCCACCGAGTGCGAATCCGACGATCCAAGTGGTCAAGATGCAGACCAGATACAAGCTGCCTTTGGTATGTCGGCCTTGGTAATAATGTCCGGCCCCCGGCAACAACCACGCCAAGAAGGCGGCCAATCTACGGTTCTTCAAGTCGATCTTTTGGTCGTCGACTTGAATCACGGTTCCGCTGTTCGACATTCAGTAGGACCTCGCGGTCAATTGTTGTTCGTTGTTTTGACGGGTGTGGCGCATTGATTTGACCCGCATTTTGCTAGAAACGGCCGGCAAGCGATAGTCGAGTCTTTTCTGCCGATGGAGACAGCCGAGGTTGACCCGGGGGCACACGAGTTGGTATCGGACGCTTTGTCGATTTGCTCTGCTTCACTACTCTCGCCAATCCGAACTCATGGACGGTACGCAATCTAACGGTCGATTCTTCGTTTTCGCAGGCCCGATCTTGGCGACAGTCGCCCTAGGCTTGTTCACAACAGGTTGTGGCGGCTCTGCCGAGCAACCCGTTGCCAAAGCTCCCGAAAAGCAGCCGGTACCGGCCGCCAAGTCTGATCAAGTAGAACCGATCGAAGTCGTTAGCCAATTCCTCGATCGCATGCGACGCGGGGGTGACGGTGAAGCGGCAAACGACCTGCTGACTACCATCGCCAAACAAGAGATGGTCCGTATCGGTCGTCCTTTGCAATTGCCCGGCTCGCCTGACACCACCTTCGAAGTCCGGCAAGCCTTTCCCGTTCCAGATCAAAAAGATCGCGTTTGGGTGCAAACCTATTTGCGCGAACCCGATTCTGTTAGCGGACAGAGCACGCAATACGAAGTTGTCTGGACGCTACGAAACGAAGCCGCCGGATGGCGAATCAGTGGTTTCCACGTGGATCAAGGTGACGGATTGGACCCGCTGGAATTCGATTTCGAAAACGGGGACGCAATCAACGCCCGGTTGTCGGCGATCGAACAAGCGGGCGAATCCACCACGCGATAACGATCGATGGTGCTCGTTCCTTGAACGCGAAATCCGGCGTCCGATGGCGCCGGTTGCAGCAAAATGACCGGTGCTCCCTGATAAATCTCGAGAAAATAGGCAATCTTTTCTGTCGTGTTGGCGCACCATCAACTAGGCTAAGGTCCGCGACAAAGTGCCTCAATTCCCCCATGAAGGGGTATCTAAAATCTAGTCAGTAGTTTGCCGTTAAGCGAACGGTAAACGGCACTTACGGAATTTCCTGGCATTTCTGATCCGCCAGCCAGGGAATCACCAAAACCTTGTGGACCGCCCCGGGCGGCCTACTTTTCTGCGCGCTTTCGCCGTTTCGTGTGATTGACACGCGTGTGCCCAAAGCTACTTTATCGTCGAAATCACGTGGGCCGCAAAAGCTCCGCAAAACACCTATCTTGCGTGTTCGGAAGTTTCGGCGATGGTCGCCGATGCTGGATCCTACGGGGGAGCCCATAAAGGGGCTTCTGGACTTGAAATCGTGTGCGTAGAGGGATCGCACCTAAAACTCCGAAACACTTGGGAGATTACGATGAATCGGAATGTGGTCAGCGGGATTGCCGCGTTCGCACTTGTTGTTGGTGCGGCTCTCTCCATGAATGCAACGTCGGCTTACGCTGGCAACTGTGGTGGTGGACTGTTCTCGAAGCTGCACGCTCAAAAAGCTTGTGGCGGCGGACTGCTCGCAAAATTGAAAGCTCGTCACGCGTCAGATTGCTGCGCTCCAGAGCCAACCTGCTGCGAACCAGCTCCTGTTTGCTGCGAACCAGCACCAGCACCAGTTTGCTGCGAACCAGCACCAGCTCCTTGCTGCGAGCCAGCACCTAGCTGCTGCGGAAGCAGCCGCCCTAAATTGTTCGCTCGTCTGTGTGCAAAGCTGAAAGCTCGTAAGAGCTGCTGCGCTCCAGAACCTACCTGCTGCGAGCCAGCACCAGTTTGCTGCGAACCAGCCCCAGCTCCTTGCTGCGAAGTAGCTGCTCCTTGCAGCGCTTGCGGCGAAGCTGCACCTTGTGCCGCTTGCGGTGGCGAAACCGTCGTCGAAGCAGCTGAAGTTGCTCCAGCTGAAGAAGCTTCGGCTAGCGACGCTCCGCCAGCACCAGCTGCTGACGCTGATACCAATATCTAAGCTGCTGCGATTCAATCGCATCTAGCAATACACGACGAACCCGGTGGTGCCCCTCGCGCCGCCGGGTTTGTTTTTGCGCGCAGCGGACCTCTGGACGCCAAGAACGCGTTTCTTACTCCCCAGCGATGTTGCCCAGTTTGCGAAAAAGGTACCTGACACAATACTGTTCGGCACGGAAGTTGTGGTTCGCGATTGATCGGCCCGAGCTGCTCTGGTCGCCTCGCAATTCGAACACTCTGTTTTCAATTGTTCGCGGAGACCGTTGCCATTAGCGCAGCGTGAATG
>NZ_NPDI01000012.1:0-128039 GCF_002251265.1 Rhodopirellula sp. MGV
CACTTCTTCGCGTGCTTACGGAATAGACTTCGGCGTCATCAGAAAGCTTGTCAAGTTTCAGTCTCGGGGGCTGAGCCAAACGTCGCACCAGATGCATTCCCCGGTCGAATCCTTTACGGCCTTGCTTGCGTTTTCCTTGCAGTCCATCGACTGGTGTTTCGCGATTCGCCATCCCCGCCTCTTTCGTGCTCACTGGCTTGAGATCAAACGCGGCCGATGGGATCTGCTCACCACGCGTTGATTTCGTTTGATCACAAGCACTTGCGTGGAGACATTGGCCGGGGCTCTTTGCCATCGCGGCGCGGACCAGATTGAGATCAACGTACAAGGCGCAGGCCAACAATCCAGCCTCATCCACAATCCGCTTCGCTTTGCAGCGTCCTTCCAAAAATTGCCCCGTGCGATCGGTTCTGACAAGGCACGCATGAACCACGAGAGATCCGATAGGTTACTTTCCCGCAGCACCAAGAACCGCTTTGCGTTTCGCACCATTATGATTGCCCGAGTCCAACGCCTGCCAGCCAAAACGACCGTGGTCGTCGTGGCTGCATCGTGCCGAGACACGGCGTTCTTCGTCGTTGCCAAAAGAATCAATCAGAGAAGCAAAACACCCCTTTGGTTGCGGCGGCAGGCGATCGAATTCTGCAGTCAAAATGCGCGTCTGCCGCTTGAGCCCCCTTTAAGAGTCCTGACACCTTTTCCTGCGACTCATACCCGTTTAAGAACCTGCTCGAGATAACTGCTCTGGGTCGGCTCCACTACGTTTCCGTCAAAGAAGAAAACTACACTATTTTCAATGTGTTCGACGCGTGATTTGACCGGCAGGGCAAGATATGGCAAAACTCTGGGTTCTTTGCATACCACCTCATAAATGGACTTTCTTAGCAAATTCCCGGGGTCGCTATAGTCGAGTTTGTGGTCTTGTGTGCCCAGGAACCAACCAGTGTCGTTTACATTCATACGGGAAGTCCTTTCCATTACCATGCCTCCATCGGCGTTTTCAAAGTCCGCTCCGACGATGCAGCTTTCTCGTACACTACAATAGTCAGGTTCTATCGCATGTAAAAAACTTGCTACGGTGTCTTTCTGCTGACGAAGAATTCTCAGCGATCTTGTTACGCCATCTGTCCATTTGATCGGGATCTCCGAAAAATCTGGTTCGGCCAATCTAATGCTGTCTGCGGCCTTATTCGCAATCAAGAGGATAGAGTCGAAGGCAATAGTTTCGCCATCGTCGAAGCTGTCTCCGTCAATGACACAGTCCTCCAATATCCCCAGAAGCCATTCGGCATCGCATGGTGGTATTGATGAATCGACCGAAAATTCAAACTCCGGGTGACCGAATTTCGCGCATCTCTTGGATCTATATTCCATTGTTGCTCTGCTCGATAAAACCGTTTATTTGTTTTTGTAACTTCTGTTCTATTTCCCGCTGCATTCTTGAAAGCTCGCTCGCGTATTCTGTATCCAACGGTTTCCCCCGATAAGCAATCTCGGGGCTGCCACCCCGAGCTACCGACGCGGACTCCTCCGGAGTCAAACCTGCCGACGCTGAATGAGCCCGCTTCAGGTAATGCGGAAACGATTGGGCAGCTCGATGCGCGGACGGTTCGGAGCACCGAGCGACATTGTCGCTCAGCTCTCCGAGCTGATTGCGTGCCCAGCAACTGGAGCAGGAAAAGGTGTCGCAACTCTTAAAGCAGCCTCCGGCTAATTTGCGGATGATGCCACCCGCAAAACACGACGGGGTCTAGTCAAATCGCGATTGTTTACCGCACCGTGATGGGCTGAGGTGGCGGCAATGCCGTCGGACTTGCCAATTATGGATGCGGGAACGTGAATCGACCAGCCAGTCGCTACACGCTCGATGACGATCGGCTGGGCGTTTGCGATCGCGTCGCCTGGTCAGGTCCACGGCTACTCGGCACGAGAGATTGGGTTGCTCCCATGTGCCGATCGGTATGGGTTGAACAGCAGGTAGTTCATGTGGCGATACAGATCGCTGTCACTCAGCAAGTCCGCGTGGCGACCTTCACCTGCCAAGTCTGCGCCGTTGAGCAGGATCACTCGATCGGCCGAACGCAATGTTTGCAAACGACGTGGTAAAACGACGACCAAGCTGCCTTGTGACACCAGTTTATTAAGTGCCCTCAAGCATGGATCATCATCCAACTGCGTGCTGATCGATGGCGGTTCGCTGACCAACAAAATCGGCGGTCGATGCAGTAACGCTCGCGCCAAGCCGATGCCATAGGTCGCTTCGGTCGACAACGATTTGTCTTCGACCGATGCGTACGTCGACAAGCCTTCTGGTAAACGTGAGATTTGCTCATACACGTCAACCTCTCGCAACGCTTCGACGATGTCAGAACTGTTGAGAGTGCTGTCGCCACCGGCGAGGTTCTCTTCGATCGTTCCGTCCCAAAGCGGCCCCGAAGGATCGATCCACATGACGTTTTTGGAAAGCGAAGCGGGATGGACGTCAAGCAGCTTCAATCCGTCAATCCGCACTTCGCCGGTGGCCGGCCGGCCAAAGCCCATCAGCATTTCGGCCATCGCTTGCGTCGAGACCGAATCCGTCCCCAGCAACACGGCCAAGGACCTTGGCTTAAAACCGGTCGTGATGTGATTGAGGATCGGCTGGCCATGCGAACCGAACAACGAAACGTCGCGGAATTCCACACCGTCGCGCAACCCGGCCAGACCGACACGTTGTTCCGAAGGCGTCGCTTCATCGCTCGTCTTTAGATAGGCATACACGAAATCGCACGCCGGTCCACTGACCGTACGCAGATGACGACCGAGCGAAAGAATCCGCCAGACCGCCGAAAAGGCGCCTGCAAGCGCAAGCCCTAGCACAATCGCCGACGACAGGCTGAGCCCCAAGTCTGTTTCCAACAAGTTCAGCCCAAGCCCGATCACCATGATCGCGATCGCTGCCGAAGCGGCCAAGAAAAGCGTCGGCCAAATACGACCTCGACGTGATTCGTTGTCGTCGAGCGAATGGTACAGCTGGTCGACTTCGTGGCGAAACGACTCTTCGGCAATCCCTTTCGCCTGCAGCCGTGCCATCTGTGGCGCGCGGGCGACCAAACTGGCGATCTGATCTCGCAATTGCGGCTGCTCCCACTTCCCGGCGTCTTCGACATCCGTGCCGCGGACCTTCGTATACAGCCGCCACATCATCACACCACTGATCACCGCAATGATCGCCAAGTAAATGTGGACAACCAATGCGACGGTGACGCATCCGAGCAGCAACAACACGCTACGTGGGACAACGCGATACCAAAGCGACAAGCCACGGCCAAGGGAAGGCAAGTGTCGGCCGATCAACGCCCGCGCACTTGCCGATTGTGCCGCCGCGCCTTCGAGTTCCGCTCGACGGACACTCTGTTTCAAAATCTGATAGTGCAGCGATTTGGTAATCGCCATCGCACGCCGGTCCGCGACTCGCCGATGACGCCAAACGGCGAAACAAAACATCACCGAGATCGCAAATGCGAGCGACGTCAGTTGCGTCAACTGCATCAGGGGCGCCTGATCGATGAACGCTTCAGGCAGCGGGACCGACAAGTTCACGCCTAGGCGTACTGGCGATTGCTCAATTGATTTCGTCTCTAACAAAAACGAAATCAGACCAAAAACCAGCACAAGGACCGGGACCAAGATGCCGGCCAGCAAAGCCCACAAGACAAAGGTCAATGAACCGAATGATGCGTCCGGTTCGTGTCGCGCCGCCGAGAGAGTTCGGAATCGATTCAAAGCTGCAAGTCCCCGCTAGTTGGGCGCCCCCGCCAATACGACGGGGCGTCCGAGTGTCTCTGCGGGGTCAACAGCGACCCCGCCTAGGCCAAATCGCGGTCTTCAAACAACAGCATGGCAACCATCCAGATCGCGACCGCGAATACAACAAGATAGTTAAAGGAGGCCGCCAGGTAGATCCAGGGCACCTGATTTCCGCTGTCCATCGCACTTTGGACGTTAAAAATATTCAGGTTGGGAACCACGATGGCGATCAGGTTACCGACAAAACCCACCAGCGGATTTTCACCGCGGGCTGAAGCCACCAATGGCTGGGTCAAGTTACCGATGACGTAGATCACCAAGCACGTTATCAGATTGCTCAGCAGTGGCAAGCGTGTCGCCAAAGCGACAGCGATTGCGGCAATCGACATCGTCTGCATGAAGTACAGCCCCAGTACCGGGATCGTTGACATGATCTCCTCGAATCCCATTTGCCAAGCCGGCAAAGCACGAGCGGTTTCACGAGCGTCATAAATTGGCTTGTACGACATTAGCAACAACAACACCGTTCCAATGATCAGGAACATGACCGCGATGCTCATCATGATGCCGGCGTACTTACCCAACAGGAACGATCGTCGCGAAACCGGTTTACTCAACACGGTCAACGCAGTCCGCCCTTCGATTTCCTCGCTGACGCTCGTTCCCGCACTCCAAACAGCCTGCAACATCGCCAATACCATGATCAGCGTGACGCTACTGTCCTTGAACATGCGAATGTCGTCGCCGAGCGTATTAAACGGATAGATCGAAAACACGACCACGCCGAAAATGCCGATCGCCAACAAGATCAGATACAACGTTTGTGCCATCTCATTCTTGGCCGTTGACAAGGCGAGCGCCCAAACACGCGGGGCCGCTTGACGGAACGCGACCAATGCGCTGATCAAGAAAAAGATCACGACACCGATCGCAACCGCTTGCGTTGCTTGCGGAACCTTAGGAACCGTCGTGATCGTAAACGTCACGGTCGCCGGATCGAGTTCGCGGTTTTGAATGTGCAATTGTGATGGGTCTGCTGGCAACGGCGGAACGTCGCGATCCTCGTAGCGATAGACCATCCGTTCTCCCGCATCGATCCGAGTCGGCTTTCGCGAAAACTCGGCGATGCTCGAACCATCCCCGAGCATGATCGTCTTGTTCGTTTCGATGATCAATTCCGACATCGAACGCAAGTCATAGTCCAACTTTTGCGGATGGAAGATCGCTTCGTCGGGGCCGACCGAGGCATCCGCCCCGGGCACCGTCAACGGAGTAACCACAGTGCCGTCACTAAAGACATGGACTTGTCGCAGCGACTGGACGAACTGCAACGGGTCGGTGACATAGTACGTCCCCAGCATGCCGATCAAGGCAAAGACACCGAGCGTCGAGAGGATGTATGGCACGATCCCTTCGCCGAGAATGTCAAACCACTCCTGCCGCGTGCGGTACCACATCCCGTAGACAATCGCATAACCCAAGATCACACCCGCAATCAGCAGCGGCAGATAAAGCGACTGGGCATACTCTTCACTCGACGGCGCGAAACGCGTGCAAAGCAACACGCCGATTCCGCCACCGAGAATTAACGAGACGACCGAGCCTCGCGTCGGGTTGCTAGCGAGCGTTCCCAGCGGTGGCAGGAACGACAACAGTGCGAGCACGCCATAAAAGACGGCTGCGACGATCGCCCCGAGCAGCAAGCCAACCGAAATCGCATAGATCGGCGTGGCCCAACTCGGCATCCAATCACCAATTTGCCCAACAAGCAGGCCGCTCGACACCGTGGAAGCGGCATCGAAAAGTAGTCCAGACGAAGCGGCAGTTAGATTCGCAAGCACGGAAGGGATCACCGGGATGGCGTAGCAAAGATGAGGAACCGGAAACAGGGGGTGACACGATGGAATCCCATCGAATCAAACGCTACGCATCCATTTGCAAAATGGTTGTCCCCTTCGTTTTGGATTTTGCAGAGAAAACCAATTTTCGAGATCCGCCGCCGCGTCTAAGCCGCGTCCACCACGAGGTTGCCGACGAGGGCCCCCGCCACTTCATGCTGAATTTTCGGTCATTCTGGCCTGAAAATCGTACCAACCCGACCCTAGCCACGCGCTCGTGAAACCTGATCATTACCGACACAGTCACGGATTAACGTCCACAATCGCCAGTTAGCGTCCGCGATCACAGCCATGCGGTACAAAACGGCTGCTTTGCGCTCTAGCCCGCCATTACGCAAGAGGGCTAACAGCGAAATTTCTTGCTAAATTGACGCCCCTTTGATATCATGCAAACCGATAATACATGCGGGATTGACGTAGATTTCATACGGTGAAACGTATGGAGAACGAATCTCCAGCGTCAGGCGTCATGATCGCCGCTACTCGCCCCGCTATGCGAAAGATCGCCCCTTTAGATCAGGTGTCATCATGGTGCCCAGTCGTCGCGAGAAAACCGATATCCGTCTCGACGACTCCGTTTTGGTCGTGGCCCCGACCACCAAAAGCATCAGCACGCGGAAACATGCGAAGTATTTTTCGGCCGATGTTGCGGAGCATTTGACCCCCACCGCCGTTTCGCGGCTCCGCCGCGTGGTCATCGACCTTTCCGGAGTCCAGTGGGTCAGCAGTGCTGGCCTAAATGAGTTGATTCACTTGCACTCGCTCGCCCGTTCGGCGGGAACAGAAATGCATCTTCTTGGGGTTTGCGAAGCGATTCGAGACGTTCTTCGCATTACTCGACTTGAACGCATTTTTGACGTCGAACTGAGCAGCTGGGAATCCGCAAGTCGCTCCGCCGAAGAATTGAACCCTTCGGCCTCTTAGAATGAAGCGTGCCCGCGAGCTGAAACGACGCGAGACCGCATCTTCGGGCGAGGCAATTGCCCCTGCCTCCGCAAACGCTCTTCCATCTCGAATGCATTGCCCCACAATCGTTAATTCAACGGTATGATGAGGAAGTGGAGTTCACTTGAGCTCACCGCCATTCGAATTCTGTTCCGCAAGCCCTTCTCATGACCGGCACCCGTGATGCCCGCTGACAACGCCGCTTGGACGCTGCGCCGAGAGATTCCCAGTGAAACGACTATCGGCAGCGAGCTTGTCGAGGAACTGATCGCCGCAATGACGGAGCGTGACTGGCCGCCGGCAGATCTATTTCGAACCCAGCTTGCCTACCAAGAGGCGATCGTTAATGCGATCCGACACGGCAATCGCTGTGATCCCAACAAGACCGTGCTGGTCGAAATGAGCTGCGATGATGATCGCGCCGTCATCACGATTACCGACCAAGGCGACGGCTTTGATCCCACGGCCGTTCCCGACCCACGAAGCGACGAATTGTTGGAAGTCCCCGGTGGTCGCGGCGTCTTGTTGATTGGGGAATTGATGAACGAAGTTGCCTACAACGATCGTGGCAACCAAATCACGATGACAAAAATCAAAGGCGAAAACCCTCCAAGCGACGGCAACGAGTAAGCGAGACTGCTCGTCGACCGCCACCTCAGCCTTCCCTGATTCGCCAATCTAACGGAGCGATCCGCAAATCGAATTAGAAGATTCGATGAAGGCAAAATGGGAGAACCATGATCGTCCCCCCACCGCCCCGTGAATCACGGGGATTTCTGCAAGGGCAAGCATGACGCCTTTTCGCCCAATGCGAAGGAACGATGAAGTCTGATTCTTTGCAATTGCGAGAATTCTTTCGCTCGCTTGAATTGTCGTCCGTAACGCGGGCAGAGTCTGCGTGAAAAGCTTTGGCACGGCGGACCAATCGCCGCGAATCAAGCAGATTCGGTTTCATCGAATTCTCATCTTGGTTCCATCAAGGCTTCGCACGCTTCTGCTGAAATGTTGCTCGACGCTGAAAGGACGTCGCTGAACGAGACCCAGTCAAGTCAGCAATCCCTCAGCGGACGCAACTCCGCTCACCGGAGCAAAACCACTCGGCGTGTTGCCGAGACTCCGGGAATAGAAACACAGGCAGTTTCGCGTCGCGTGAATCGCTGCCGTGTCATTGGAGTAATCAAAAAGGGAGGAGCCGGCCGGCGAAAACAGGAGAATGCAGCGCGAGACTTTGCGAGGATCACGCCAAATTCAACTGCCGATTGCCAGCCGACTACCTCAGGTCGTTTTCCCAATTGTGGGCCGGGCAAGACACCCTGTCCATACAAGTCCAGACAAGGATCTCGAAATGTCGCGTATGCGAAAATCAGGTTTCACCCTGATCGAACTCTTGGTGGTTATCGCCATCATTTCTCTGCTGGCCGCCTTGGCTTTGCCAGCTTTGACGAAAGCACGTGAAGCTGCTCGTCGTGCAACTTGCTCGAACAACCTGCGTCAGTTCGGCATCGGACTGTACACCTTTGCCGACCGCGACCCTTTGACCCGCATGTGCTCGGGTGCATCGGACTGGAAGCGTGACGGCGACATGGACACCTACGGGTGGGCCGCCGACTTGGTCAACATCGGATCGGCTTTGACCGGCGACATGTTGTGCCCCAGCAACCCAGCAAAGGGCCTGGAAAAAGTGAATGACTTGATGGGTGGCCAAACCACGGCTACCGCTGGTGCTTCGAGCGGCAACACGACCTCACGTATGACCGAAGGTGCAGGCTCGGTCCTGTTCACCCCAACGTCGGCCACCGCTGGTACCTACAACGCTGCTCTGTCGTACAACTACCAAGGTAAGACCTTGAGCAACGGCGGATACGTCGGTGTGTTCTACGTCGAAAAAGGCTACATGACCAACTACGCATCGGGTTACCACCTGGTCCGTACCGCTCCAGTGATCGCGCAAGCTGGTAGCGACCCGTTCTACTTGGCTGCTGCTACTGGTGGTAAGTTCAAAGAGCGTCAAGACACCGTCGGTTCGCTGACTTCGAGCCTGATCGACACCTCGCGTGTTTCGGCTCAGAACATCGGCCTGTTGGGTGACGCTGGTCCTGGCGACATCGACGAAGCTGTTCTGTTGGCTGACGTTACCAACGCTGAAGGCGACGTTCTGCTGCCAAAGGGCATGCTGTTGGCTGAATCGTTCAACGATGGTCCTGCTTACTACGACAGCAGCACCAACCGCCTGCACTTGCTCGACGCCAGCGTTTCGCTGCAATCGCAAGCAGATTGCGAACGCGGTCAAGCAACCACCATCGAATGCATCCTGCCTGTTTCAAGCGGCACCCGTGCTGCTGGCACTGGCGGAACCTACCTGCAAGACACCCGTGACTGGTTCGCCATTCACACCGACGCTTGCAACATCCTGATGGCTGACGGTTCGGTTCGCTTGTTCTACGACGAATCGGGCGACGGATACCTGAACCCAGGTTTCCCTGTCACCACCGCTGATGGCACTGACTACACCCGCATCGGATACAACTCGGACAAAGTCGAGTTGGCTCCTTCGCAAATGTACAACGGCCTGTGGCTGAACGACACGTACTTCAAGAACGCTTTCGAAGAAGATTGATCGTCTGATGCTCAGGCTTGATCTTGCTTGATTAAACAACGGGTCTCAGTGGCAATTTTGTCACTGAGACCTTCGTTTATTTGCCGCGGATGTAAAGACAAAAACGAATTCTTACCCGCGTCCCTTTCCACGATGTCGTTGCAAACACCAAGCCCCGGTGATCCGCCACGACAAAACTCCAACTGGCGTAGCCACCTAGCTTTCCGATGAGCATGCTAGCGAAACGACTATTGATTTCCATATGTGTCGTGCTCGGACTGTCCGCAGCCGTCTTCGCGCTCTCCCAAAACGTGACTTACAAGCCCTGGGGCGTCCCCGACAGCCGGCGGGCAGAGTACGAAGCCAAGCTGGACGAGATCGACCGTACCGCACAGCTCGACGCGATTCCAACAGCACTCGTGATTCCCCGTGCCGTTGACCACGATTTCAAGTGGGTTACGTCCGATGCCGTCAGCCAGCACGAGTTTCAGATTATCAATCGTGGTGATCGCGAACTAGAACTCACCATCCTTGATTCCACGTGCGATTGCCTCGTCGCGAAACTCGAGTCGGATCGTGTCGCGCCCGGCGAAACCACACAGTGCCAGATCGAATGGACGGTCCCCCAAGGTGAAACCCTTGATACGAATGCGGACCTTTTTATTGCGACCAACGATCCGCGAACGCCGAAGATTCGCTACTCGTGCAAGGGCATGCGGCGGCAAGTCATCGTGGGTCCCCAATCGATCCAACTCGACAAAAACGATCTCGACGAACCCGCAAACAAATCATTCTTTGTCTTCAGTCAACTACATGATCACGTCACGATTGAATCAGTGACTGCAGACGGTTACGACGTCGAATGGTCAAGCGAGCCAGCTGAGATGACAGAAGCCCAACTGGTCAATCACTCTGCAACATCGGCCGCCGTCTTGAACGTCAACCTAAGTCCGCATGACTTCGGCCGATTTGAAGGCGTATTGCAAATCGCCGCCCAAACGTCGGCGGGTGAACATCAGCTGACCGTGCCTTTTTCCGGCAAGGTTCGTCCGCCTATTGGTTTTTATGGTCCTGACATCCATAAAGACACCGGACTGGACATGGGAACGCTTGACGGCGGGAAACGCACTGACTTTTTCGTTTCGGTGCGATCAAGAGTCGATCAGGAACGCAACATCGAAGTCTTACAAACCGTTCCCGACGCACTCGAAACCGAACTGACTTCGACCGCACAGCCAGGCGTCTTCCGATTGCGAATCACAGTCCCCAAAGGCTGCCCTGACTTGCAGTTCAACCTGCCGCAAAACCGTGGGTTCGTCAAAGTTGGCGACCCCAAGTCTGAAACGTATTCAAGTTGGTTGCCCATTTGGGTTTCGGTTTCCAACATCAAATAGCCATAGGCACCAACCGCATTGACGAGTGCCAAGCCGAACTCAGTGTCGGCCGTATCAATGAGATTCTTATCAAAAGAAACAGTTTGATGGACATTAGAAAATCGAATCAACCTGCCCGGCTCTTCGCGTTGGGCTTTCTGCTCGTTCTCGGCACGGCATCCGGTTGTTCCGATGGCAAAGAAGATCTGTTCATGAAAGCGGCCGCAAGACCACGCGGGAATCCCGATGACGTCGCCGCTGCGCCAGCCGCACCACCGCCCGCTGCCGCTGCCGCTGCCGCTGCTGCTGCTGCTGCTGCTGCTGCTGCCCCAGAAAAGAACACCCCGCCCAAAGCCGCAACCAAGCCCGTCGCCCAAGTCGCTTCGGTTCCCAAGAGCGTTGAGCAAGCCGCTGCGGAAACGGCGGTTCCTGATCTTGCAAAAATCGAAGTCAAGCCGATCTCCGAACGTGCGATCAATAACGAACTTTCCGATGAAGAAAGCCGTCGCGCGACAGTCCGGAAAATGCTCAAAATCTTTGATGCGTTGACTGCCTATCAAAAGGACCACGGTGGAAAATTCCCAACTCCATTTACCGTCAACGAAGCGGGCATCCAATGCCTTTCGTGGCGTGTTGAATTGCTACCTTACCTGGGATACCCCGAACTCTATTCCCAATTTGACCATTCGGTTCCTTGGAATTTCGGTGCCAACAAAGAATTGCTCGACCGAATCCCCGATGAGTTCCTCACACACGGCGACACCAAGACCAATATCGTTGCAGTCGCAGGCGAGTTCTCCCCATTTCTTGTCTCGCCTAGCCATATCGGTATCGCCCCCAGCAGCATCCGAGATGGTGCGGCGAACACGCTGGTGTTGATCGAAGTCAACGACGATGTCACCCCGAACTGGACGGAACCGGCTGACTTTCCCGCGACTCGTCGTGTGGCAGCAGAAATCCCCAAACACCTGTTCCGAAAACGCGGCGACGGCGTGATCGCCATGTGGGCCACCGGCTTGCCAACCTTTATCCACAAGGACGTTCAAACCAACCTGTTGATTGATGCCTTTTTCATCAAAGACGAACAGGATTTCAAAGCGTCACAAATCCACCAAACGATTGCCTTTGAAGAGCCCGGCGAAGAAAACACCGCCGGTGACGAAATCATGGCCAGTCAAACGGACGCTATCACCGAGATTGACCTCGCGGTCTCGGCCGATGACTTTGTCGTCGATCGTGTCTTGATCGAAGAAGAAGACTACACCCGCGAACCCGAGCCGTCCGTCGTACAAATCCGTACGGCCCAAACGAAGCTTCGATCGATGTTCTCCACTCGCATCAAAGAAGCGACCACGAATAGCGATCGCAGCAAACTCGGCAAAGAGTTCCTCGAACTGTCGTCCAACATGGAAAGCGATCCGGGCGGCGCATTCGCGCTGCAACAAGCCGCGATGCGATTTGCGATCGAAGCGGAAGACGCAGATCTGTTGCTTCAAGCGGTTGACCAACGCGTGGCTCGATTCGACATCAACGCACTCGAAGAGAACTTGAAGTGGTTCTTGGAGTTCGGCGAAGGCACGGCATCACGAAACGATCGTGTCATCGAAGGCGCACCGCTTTTGAAACGCACCGTTCCGATCGTCTTGACCGCGATACGCGATGACGAATACATGCGAGCCGCTTCGATTTGTCGAATCGCTAGCCGCTACACCGGCGGATCGCGATTCGATGAAGTCTCGCGGATTCTAACACGTATGCGAACCCAGCTCGGTTTGGCAAAAAATGAATACGAAGACGCGAAGCAATACTTAGAAGACTTCCGTTTGAATCCAGAAAACGTCGCCGCCGGTGCCGCCTTCGGTCGCTTCGTGTGCTTTATCAAGGGCGACTGGAAAACCGGATTGCAATTGATTGTTGATGGCCCAGCCGGCGATCTTCGTGACGTCGCAAGGATGGACATCAAAGGTGCGGGAACCGCCCAGGGCCAAGTCGCAATCGGCGACGCATGGTGGGATTTGAGCCGCCGTGCGTCCGGCCCCTATCGTCAAGGTGCACAGGACCGTGCGGTCAAATGGTACGAAAAGGCAATTGAACGATTGCCCGATTCACTCGACAAAATACACGTCAACAATCGCTTGCAAGACGCGCGTGATTCCTCTGGAACGAGCCCGATCGCGCAGTGCTTGCAGCTTGCCGACTTGCTGAACGTCGATGTCTCGCAGAGCCTGACTTCGATCGCCATGGAAGGATCCAGATCGTCAGCTGGCAGACTGCAAAATGACGAGGATTGATCGAAACAGACATAGCGTGGTACGCGATTGACGCGCCGCCCCTTTGCCTGTCTCCGCAAACATTCGGTTTATGATTTATGTCGACTGACAACATCCAAGTTCAACCACAAATTGCTGCCACATCCGGCTCCGTGACCTGCGGAAAGTGCAGCGCCGCGAACACCGCGGCGAGCCAATTCTGTGCCGGTTGCGGGCATTCTCTTTATGAAAAATGCAAGGGATGCGACCGCCCGGTCTTGCTGACGCAGGCATTCTGCGGCAACTGTGGTGAAGACCTTCGCGCATCGATCGAAAAGCAACGCCAACAGCTCGAGCAAAAACTTTCCGACGCCGTCGCGGCGACGAAGCGTGCCGATTACGAAACGGCGAGATCCTTGTTGTCTGCCGTGATCAACAAAAAATCTGACTATCGTTACATCGATATCGCCCGAAACGCCCAAGTCGCACTCGACAAAATCGAACAGATCGCCAGCCAACTGACGAGCAATGCGACCAACGCGATTTCATCGGCACAAGAGGCTTTCGAACAAGAAGATTACAAACGCGTGATCGCCCTTCTTGAACCCGTTCCGGAACGCCTGCTAAATGACGACGCACGTCGGATCCTCGACAACTCACGCTTGGTCATTCGCCAGTCGGAAACATCGACGAACGAATTGCGTAAAGCAATCGAAGCTCGCGATTACGCAACCGCTGGTCAACACCTCGATGTCCTTCTTGACCAACAACCGGCAAACGAAAAGTACCAACGCTTGGCGAAGCAAATCGGCGACAAACTGCAACAAAAAGCGACACGTCGGCTGGAGCAAAATCGCTATCGAGCGGCTATCGATTTATTGCACAGTGTTCCGGGAATCGCCAAAGACGAACCCTATTCGGAACTGCTCGACCGTGTCGAAAAGTTAGTCTGGGTCTCCAACCAGTTCACCGGCGAACCGTTTGCGACGCCCTCACTCGGACGACTTGCGAAACGATGGAACGAACTCGCCCCGGCCGACACCAAGGCGAAAGAAGCGTTATCGATCATTGCCAAACGCATTAAAGCTGATCGAGAAGACCCACGGGCGATGTTCGCGACACGCGGCCCCAAAGCCCACAGTTGGATTGGCGGAAACCTAAATGTCCTCGCGTTTCCGTCACTAATCCGCGGTTTCGACCCTGTCGAAATTCAACGCGGATCTGCGGAGTTCAATGTCGCATTCGGCCTAGCATTACAAGGGCTCGATGAAGTCCCGATCAAGGACCAGTTTCATCAGCCGAAACAAAGTCTACTCGGGCGGCTACGACGAAAGAAATTGTCCTCGTGCTGGGGTTTCGACATTGGATCAAGTGCAATCCATGCAGTGTGTCTGCAACGAAACGAAGAGGACGGCACATTCTCGATCACTGACTGTTTCGTAAAACGGTTCAGCGATGTTGGCGCACAACTGAAAGACCGAGATTTGAATCAGGAATGGCTGAAAGAGGCTATCGCGGAGTTCAGTGCCGACCGAGACCTCTCGGAAGTTCCCGTTTGGGTCAGTTTACGAGGCCGCGAACTGGTCACACGTTTTGTGCAACTTCCGCCCGTTGCCGACAAACAAGCCAAAGCTCTGTTCGAGCGTGAAATCAAAGATCGCATCCCGGTCGAACTCGATGAAGTCGTTTTGGTGAAATGGCTTTGTGAACTGCCAAGCGAAGACGAAGACCACGGTTTCGGCCGTCCATCATTTGTCGCCGCCGCCAAGAAGTCACACCTCGAACCATTCGTCGCGACGCTCGAGGAAGCAGGCCTTCCAGTCAGCGGAATTCAAGCCGCTCCAATTGCTCTCGTCAATTTTGCCGCACTGGAATTCCGAGACCTGCTAGGTGGCAACGACAAAGAAAACGAGGACGAGCAACGCCCACTCGATCCAGATGATCGAAGCGAACAAAAGATCCCCGGTGTTGCCATCGTTGATAGCGGCGCAGAAACAACGACGGTCTGCTTCGTTTCCAAACGCGCGTACTGGTTCTGGACAATCGAATCAGGAGGCGGTGAGTTCACGCGGATGATCGCACGTTCCAGCCAGCAGACACATGCCGAAGCAGAACAACTTAAGCGTGACGTCGCGAGTATCGATCGACCACACCATGTAATGGCCCCCGTCGAACAACGACTCGATGAACTTCGATCTCGTTTGGACAAGATTGTGACTGACGCGAAAAAAACGTCAGCACCATTCGAGATCGTACAAACGTGGTGCTGCGGTGGCGGTTGCAAGATGCACGGCTGGGTCAAGACAATCCTGTCTGATCAAGCATCGATTGACGGTTAGCCACACCCACACGCGAAGCCAACACGATGAACCATCTGCGCTCGCTGTTAGGAATTGTGTCCTGGGTCGGCCTGCTTGGCATCGTCGCAGGTCTGACCATCGTGCTCACCGCACGACAAACCGACAGGAACGATCGGTCGCCGGAACTGCCGCTCGCTGCCGCCGAAAACGTCGATCCGAGCGACGCAATTCACACGGACGTTGACAGCTCACCCCCGTCCACCGCGGTTCCTGATTGGCCGCAGCGGTATGGTGCTAATCGCCGGGCGACGATTGATTGGTCGCTTGGCGATCCACAACTTGAAGTGCATGGTCCACGAATCTTCTGGGAAGCGAACGTTGGAACAGGGTATGGATCACCGGTAACCAGCCAAGGAAACGTGATCCAATTGCACCGAGTCGAAGACTCCGAAGTGCTGACCTGCTATGACGCCCTGTCCGGGCAGATACGCTGGGAATATCGTTACGCGACCACTTTTCGTTGCCAATTCGATTACAGCAGTGGTCCATCCGGAAGCCCCGTCATCGATGGCAACTACGTTTATGTGGTCGGCGGTCAGCATCAAGTATTCTGCCTCGGATTGACCGATGGCAAACTTTGTTGGCAACGTGACCTCGGTGCAGAATACTCGCTCGACGATCTCGATTTCGCCGTTGGGGCCTGCCCGCTGATCGTTGACCAAATGCTGATCTACAACCTCGGCGCCGAAATCAAACAGGCTGGGATCGTCGCGCTCGACTGTGCAACTGGCGAAACGATTTGGACGGCGACCGATCATTCGGCCGGCTATTGCTCGCCGATCGCTGCCAACATTCATGGCCAACCGTTCGTGTTTGTGATGACCAATCGCGGACTCGTCTCGCTCGATCCGTTGTCTGGAATTGTCGATTGGGAACTTGAAC
This sequence comes from Rhodopirellula sp. MGV, assembly GCF_002251265.1. Taxonomy (NCBI): domain Bacteria; kingdom Pseudomonadati; phylum Planctomycetota; class Planctomycetia; order Pirellulales; family Pirellulaceae; genus Rhodopirellula; species Rhodopirellula sp. MGV. Next base: position 16,093 of record NZ_NPDI01000012.1, read on the forward strand.
ATCATCCGCACTCGGACTTGTCCTACAACAGTGTCTCACCGACCGTTGTGGACGACTTGGTCCTTGCCATCACTGGCCCCGGTCCTGGCGCCCTATGCGTACGCGTCAACGCTGACCGGAGTTATTCCGTGAACTGGAAAGACCGCCGCGTTTTAGATTCACAGTTCAACACGTTGATCACCCACGGAAACGACGTGATCGGCTTTACCGCAAAGCGTCAAGGCGGCTCGCGGTTGCGGTGCATCGATATACGCAGCGGCGACCTTCGCTGGGAAAGCGACTGTGACTTGGGCCGTGGCCAGGGATTGCGTTTTAATTCAACTTTATTGCTGACCGGCGAAAACGGTCACTTGGCGACTATCAAACTGGGTGCCGACGGACCGACCAAAACGGTCGTGACAGACACTCCCGTCCTAGATTCCCCGCTCTACACCTCTCCCGCCGTCTTTGATCGATTCATATACGTCAAAAACGAGCATCGACTTGTTTGTTTCGAAATCATCCCATGACCGAAGACCTAGCAAAGGTTCCGATCGATACGGCCCACGCCGACTCGAATCCCACTCCGACAACCGAGACGACGCGAATCCTTTCTCGTCGCAACATCGTTGCGTTCCTGACGCTGGTGATCGTGACCGGAATCGTTTATCTCCCTTCACTTGATGGATGCTTTCTGCTGGACGATTTCCCTAGTATCGTTTCCAACAATCGGATTCAAACCGGAGTGACCGACCTATCGCTATGGACCAGCATCCGTGGCTTAACGATGGGATCATTCGCGGTCAATTACCAAATGACCGGCCTGTCTCCACGAGGGTTCCACTTGGTGAATCATGCGATTCATCTCACAAGCGTCGCACTGCTGTTTGTATTTTTGCTGCGGCTGTTCCGTCACACATTGCTCTCGAATCGGTCTGCCGGATGGGCCGCATTCTGCACCGCTTTGATCTGGGGTGTCCATCCGTTATGCACCCAGGCCGTTAGCTATCTCGTCCAGCGTGCCGAGATTCTGATGGCTATGGCGATGCTGACATTCTTGATCGCGCTCGACCAATCTGCGGTTACAAAACGAAAACGCCTTTGGCACACGATTACGATCTTTGCCTTCGTAGCCGGGATGGCGAGTAAAGAAGTGATGGTGATGGCGATCCCAATTGGGTTGATCTACGACCGCTGTTTCTTGTCCGATTCTTGGAAGCAAACGCTCACAAGACGCGGATTGGTCTGGGGAACTTGCATCGGGTTGATCTGTATTGCCGCGGTCATCAGGGGGCCCAGCGTTTTCGAAACGAACCGCAGCGTTGGCTTTACGATGGATTCCATTTCACCGTGGCAGTACATCGCGACGCAACCGCTAGTCATTCTGCACTATTTGCGTCTTGTCCTATGGCCGGATCCACTTGTGTTTGACTATGGCTGGCCCCCCGAAACCCAACTCGGAAAGATCGCCTTGGGTTTCGCCGCGATGGCAGGAATCATCGGCATTGCGATTGCCGACCTTCGACGCCGACCGGTTCGAGGCTTTTGTGTCTTGGCAGCAATCTTGTTGTTCTTGCCAACCAGCATCATTCCGCTTCAAGATTTAGCGGTCGAACATCGCGTTTACCTTTCATGCGGCTTACTTCTTGCGGCAATCCTTTCCAGCTTATTCCACTGGGCCGAGAATGCCTCGGACGACAACGCAAAACGTTTAGCGATCGGGATGAGTTGTGGCGTGGCACTCGTGTTCTCGCTCCTCACCCTCAACCGAAATGCGATCTACACTTCTCGCGTCACGATGTGGCAGGATGTCATCGAGAAGACGGCGGGACGCGGCCATAAAAATCTTTATCTAGCGCGAGCCTATACCAATCTAGGTGAAGCTCATGCGGAAGACGAAAACTGGGCAGAGTCCATCGAAGCGCTCAGCCAAGCGGTTTCATTAAAAGCCTATCCCAAACAGGTCCACGGCAACTTGGCTCGCGCCTATCTTGAACTCAATCAACTCGATCAAGCAGCCGAACACATCGCCAAAGCAGTCGAAGCGAATCCGAAAGACGCTCGAATTCGGCAACAGGCAGGCCTGTTAGCGACACGGCGTGGTGACTATGAAACCGCAGAAACGATGTTCGCATCGGCCCACGAACAATCGCCTCGTGATGAAGTTGTTTTGTACAACCTAGGCAAAGCACAACTCGCGCTCAACAAACTCGAGCTTGCTGAAACCAATTTCCGAAAAGCAATCTTGCTTCGCCCTTCCGAACCGGCGCCCTACCATAGCCTCATCGCGATACTCGCCCGACAAGGAAAGTTCCAAGACGCCAAGGCGATCGCGTCGGAGTTCATTCAGATGCATCCAGATGATGGGCGTGTGAACGTGCTGTTGGGCAGCATTCATGCGGCAGAGGGCAACTTGAAAGACGCCGTCATATATTGGCAACACGCTACCGAACAGACACCTCCGACGAAACAGGCAAACTTTCTACTCGGCAATCATTTCTTACAAACCGGCGACACACAGCGCGCCCTAGTCCATTTTCGTGCCGAGACAGAAATCGATCCGAAAAACATCGAAGCGCTCGTGAATCTTGGCGGACTGGCCGCGCCGGACCAACCTCTCGAAGCCAAGCGGTACTTTCAACGCGCCCTGTTACTGAACCCGGATTATTTGAGGGCTGACTTCAATGTTGCGGCAATCGACGCAAGACTCGGAAATCATGACGCCGCGATCGAACGCCTTCGCCGCATCATCGGTTCGTCGCCGGATTTTTTGCCTGCTCAACAGTTACTTGACGCCTTAGTCTCCCGAGCGAACTGAGACCTTTGACAACTGCTTTAACATCGTTTCTGAAGGCTGAAACCCTGGACGGACTGCCAAAGCGTTTTGGTAACATTGACGAGCTTCATCATTCCGCCCCTGGCGTACGAGAGCATTTCCTAAGCTATGCCATGCATTGAAATTGGATCGATCAATTTCAATCGCGCGGCGCAGCAGGCGTTCTGCTTCTGATGGATCGGTTGCTGATATCAAAGCTCCCAAGTTATTCAGCGTTGCGCTACTCGGAGTCCCTTGCTTGAGAGCTTTTTGGTAATAGTCGATCGCAGTTTCCGTGTTGCCGATCCAACGATTGACATCGCCAATCGCGGCAAACAAATGCTGGTCCGCAATCCCTGCTTGGGACAGCTTCATTAAGCCTGCCAACCCTTTTTGTAATTCACCTTGCCGTGCCACCAACAACGCGGCCTCCACGCTCCAGTATTGCTGTTGCTCACCTTCTGATAAATCCAACTGCCGCTGAATGATGGCCGAAGCTTCTGGCAGGTTTCCCCTTTCGATTGCGAGTTTGTATTGCTGAACGATCACATCGAAATTGTTGTCAAGAGACTCGCCGATCGTTGCGAGAATCTCCCGACTTTCATCGACCCGGGATGCCTCCATCAACCAACGACTGAGCTGTCGTAGCGATTCTTTCACCGCATCAATCTGCCGCATCGAATCGAACGTTTTTTTCGCCTCGGTAGCCCGTCCCTCCATCCATGCCAATTGTGCTTGACGGAGACGCATCGCCTCATTCGGTGGCTGGATACGTTCAAACGCCGTTTCCATCCATTGCGATGCTTCGCCGAAACGTTTCTGAGCAGCAAGCACCGTGGTCAAGTGCAAGTACAGCTGAGAGCGCGTTGGACGATTTTGGATCGCCATTTTAAGAGCGTTTTCTGCTTCGCCCCAATGACCATGCTCTAGATGGACATCGGCCAAACGGATGAGGTGCTCGCTGCCTCCGGGAGTGAGGGCGATCGCCTGCTCGGCGGATTCGACGGCAGCTTCCCACTGCCCCGTCGCCGACAAGGCACCGGCATAGCCGGAAAGAACATTCGCCTTTTCGTAGTCTGGCTGCCAAACCAAGCCCTCTGCGTCGAGAGCTCTCTTAAAGTACTCCAACGCTTGCTCGGGATCTTCGTCTTCCAATGAATGCCCACCCAAATTAAACAACGCTCGGTAGTTCCATGGTGCTTTGGCTGCGACGTCCTGCCAAAGCGACTCAGGCGACGTGTAAATCGCGGACCGTTGATAAGTTAAAACGCCAAGCAGAACCGCCACGATCGACACGGGAATCCGTAACTGCTTGATACCGATTTGAAAGAATCGGCAGATCGCTAAAACTGCCCATGCAATTAACCAAGCACTGGCAAGATAAACGCGGTGCTCCACCACAATGTCTAACAGTGGCACGATTGCCGTAGTCGCGATGCACAAGAAAAACACAAGAGGAAAAACGCTCCACCACCGTTTTCGCCACCAGGCGGTCAAGCTCACTCCTAAGGCTCCCAAAACAATCGCGTTGGCAACCAAAATGACAACCGGATTGGCCTCTGGTGGCCAAAGGTAGTCAAAGTTCTGCCCGACAGGAAAGAAGATCAACCGCACATACAACAGCGTCGCTTCTGACTGAGTCAACCAATACTGAAGTGGTGTCAGATGCTCGATCGCAAACCCGGAACTTGCCGAATCATCGGCAACCCAAAGCAACGGCCCAACAACAAAGACGCCACCGATCACGACGGGCGCAACCAAGATCGCAAAGTAACGCCATCGCTGACGCAACCATTCACGCAAGGTAAGCGGGCTGATCAGATGATCCAAAATCGGCAGCGCGACCAACGCCACAACCGCAGGTTCTTTTGACCCGATCGCCAACCAGAAGAACAGGATTGATGCGGCCATCCAGACTCGCCGCTCGTCGGCTTTTAGATACAGCCACCATCCCGCCAAGAAAAACAGACTCCAAAGTGACTCAGCCCGCTGAATCGAATAGGCAACCGCCTGTGTTGTGATCGGGTGAAGCCCCCAAATCAACGCAATGGCATACGAAGTCCACAACGTGTTCCCACAGTCATCGACCGGTGATCCACGAACACCGTCCTCAGATGACTTTGCGAACGCCGACTGCAATCGTGAAAGGACTTCAAACAGGACCGCCCATAGCACCACGGTGGAAAGGACATGAATCAACAAATTGAAAATGTGGTAACCAATTGGATCGGTGCCACCGATCCAACGATTGATGCGTAACGTCAGGTAGGTGACCGCTCGTGGCTGTGCAAGCTGTGACAACGATGGCAGGCCATTGAGTGACGAATTCTCAACGATCTGAGACTTATCATCGAATACAAAGGCACCTCCAAGTCCAGAACTGTGGGCTGCTCCGACCAACAAGATGAGCCCCATCCCGGCAAGCAAAATTGACGTCTTCACGTCTCGTTTTTGGGTCTTCATCCGTCGTTGATTAGCTGGTAGTCGGGAGTTCTAAAGTGGCGTCTCGAGCACTTCTTTATTCACAGCGAAAATTGGTACTACTGAACAGGCCATTTTGTTGCCGAAATGCTGTTGAAGTTTGCGTTAACTTTTAAGCATCGAGTCGGGATCACGATCGCTCACGCGGCAGCATTCGGTGCATACAAATCTGCGTCAAACACGGCAAATAACGACGACGCGAGCGTCACCACGCTCGATTTATACGATCGGGACGCCTCTCGCTGCATCGTCGCCTCCCGCTGCCGGGGACTTGATGAAGAGAGGGTACCGAGGTCATCCTGGCTGGCCCTTCAAGCGTAGGTTTAAGGCTCACACTTTACCGGATGACATCGCGTCAACGCCACCGATTCGAACCAGGGTTTAGTGACCTTTAAAACGCGTTATCAAAGCGTCCTCGATCCGGCCAATCCCAGCTTTCATTTTGTTGTGCGGTTCAGTGAACCTGTTAATCGATGCAAGATCAAGTTCGACAACCACAACTTGTCATTCATCGCTGCCTGAAAGCGGCGTGAACACGCAAGTTGCGTCGGCAGAGCCCTCGCTCGATGCGTTTGCGTCGCTGTTTGTTGTGATCCCTGCCTACAACGAATCAGGCCGAATTGGTGCTGTGATCGAAGACCTGCGTCACTGCGGCGTCAAGCATATCGTGGTCGTCGATGACGGATCTGCAGACGAGACCGCTGATCTGGCGGCGCGTACCAACGTTTGGGTGTTGCAACACATCGTCAATCGGGGACAAGGCGCCGCACTTCAAACAGGTATCGACTTTGCGGTCGCCAGCGGTGCAAAAATCATTTTGACGTTCGATGCGGATGGGCAACATGCCGCGGCTGACTTGAAACGCATGATCGCCCCAATCGTCAATCGTACTTGCGACGTCACCTTGGGCAGCCGCTTTTTGGGGCGAGCCGAAAACGTACCGCTTACCCGACGTCTTCTGCTGAAAGCCGCTGTTTGGCTTACACGGCTGACGAGCGGACTCCCACTCACCGACACCCACAACGGTTTTCGCGCGATGACATCGAAAGCCGCGTCGATGTTGCGGATGAGCGAAGACGGCATGGCGCATGCAAGTGAGTTCCTCGATCGACTTGCCGTCTCGAAACTCAATTGGCAAGAAATCCCCGTTACCATTCGATACACTGACGGCACACTCGCCAAAGGGCAGCGTAACTCGGCAGCATTTCGAATCCTCTTTCGGATCTTTCTTTCCAAGGTGCTGCGATGATTCCTTTTCAGTGGCTTTTCGGCGGTCTCCTGTCCGCGGCGCTGGCGATCGAACTCATCCTGCAAATCCGGCACCAAAGCCGACGCTCAATCGGCTTGCTACGCGGCAGCGTTTGGGCGACCGCACTGGTGCTGGTACTCTATCCAAATATCCTGCAAACCATCGCGGTAAAGCTGAGTATCGGCCGTGGCGCCGATTTCCTGCTCTACATGCTCGCCGTCAGCTTTCCGACCGTTTGTTTTTACCTGCTGCACTCGATTGAAAAGCAGCGACAACAGATCACCCAATTGGTTCGTGCGTTAGCACAGAAAACGCCATACCATGAACCTCGCGACGCTTCGAGATCGGATGCAGGTCACGCTGGTTAGCACTCACGATGTGACCGGTGGTGCCGCAAAAGCAGCCTTTCGGTTGCACCAATGTCTGCGTTCCGCTGGCTGCCAGTCCCGGCTACTCACACGCTTCAACCGCAGCCATGCCGCCGGTGTCGAAAGCGTTTGTGATCGGGGCAATTGGATCAGCGCGAAAGCACTTGCCGCGAAGAGCCTGTTGCTGCGTGCCCCCACCTTTCGTTACAAGCTGGGGCGAAACTGCGATCTTTTCTCCACCAGTCGTGGCCCTGTAAAGCATCTCAAACGCTTCTATCAGCCCGCGGATGTCTTGCACTTGCACTGGACAACCTCAATGGTTGATCTGGCGTCGCTGGTAAAGACGCTGCCTGAGAACCTACCAATCGTGTGGACACTGCACGATATGAATTTGATGACTGGCGGTTGTCACTACAACGGCGGATGCCAACGCTTCGAATCTGAATGTGGCAGTTGCCCAGAGCTACACTCAAGAAACGAACGTGACCTCGCCAATCAAAACTTCGTCGCCAAGCAATCTATCTTCGCAAGCCTCGACACTCGACGCCTAATCATCGTCGCACCGTCACGTTGGATGCAACAGAATGCCGAACGCAGCAAATTGCTTTCGCGATTCGAAACAAGGGTGATTCCCTACGGTATCGACACCGACACATTTCGGCCCGATGGACGTATCCAGACGCGAAAACGACTCGGCCTAAAAGATGACGAAATTGCGGTTCTGTTTGTTTCCGACAATGTTGGAAACTATCGCAAAGGATTTGATCTGTTGCGTGAGGCGCTCGGGACGCTTGCGACAAGGAGCCCTATCGCGTTGTTGGTTGCCGGCTCAAACGAAGGCTCAAACCAATTGCCCGAGCTTGGCCCACAAGTTCGTTGCATCCCGCTGGGTTACATCACTGATGAATCCCGGATGGCGGAATCCTACGCAGCGGCTGACCTCTTCGTAATTCCTTCGCGGCAAGACAACTTGCCCAATACCGTTCTCGAAAGCCTTGCCTGCGGAACTCCCGTCGTCGGATTCCGGCAAGGCGGAATGACAGACATGGTGGTCGATGGTGAAACCGGATTGCTTGCCAATGAAATCACTGCCCCATCCCTGAGAAACGCATTGCAGTCCTTGCTGGAAGACGCGAAGCTCCGGCAACGAATGGCATCAAACACTCGCGAATTCGTGATGCGTCATTTCACGATGGATCAATGTGCCAAACGGCATATGGCACTCTATCGCGAACGCATCAACCAACTGACAGCGAGCAACTGAAGACGCCATGCGAATCGCAATCGTCGCACCTTTGATTCACCCCGCACGTATCGGTGGAGCCGAAACGTACGCTCGTGCAATTGTCCGCCGATTGCCAAACATGGGCACCAATCATGAATTCACGATCGTCTTGGCTGAAGGCCATAACGCCGAACTTGCCGATGTTCGGGCTGAGACGCTTAACTTGCCAATCCCCGTTAAGAGCGTTTGGCGACGGGTTGTTTGGGAGCACACCCGACTTGCAATGCTTCTTCGAAAGCACCGTTTCGATCTAATTCACTTTTTGGGGTCGACGGCATCGATCGGCGTCTCAGGCCCGGCCGTCGTTACGATTCACGAAACGTTGCGTTTTCAAGCCCCTGAAAGCACAGGAAAGGCAATCCGACACTACTACTCGATGAATCAAAAATCGATTGTCCGCCGTGGATTTCATGCCATTGGCGTCTCGGAATACGATAGCACTGTCATGCGTGAGAAACTGTCTTGCCCAAGTGATCGCACGCATGTCGTACCATTGGGCGGGCATGAACGGTTTTCGAACGTCGACGATTCCCCGCATGCCAAAGATTTGCTCTGGGTTGGTTTCCCTTATCCCCACAAATCGGTCGAGCTACTTCTAAAAAGTTTTTCGATCGCGACAGATCGATTGAGTGAAGGCACGCGACTGCGGCTTGTCGGAATTCCTCAAGAGAAACACCAACACTACCGCGACCTAGCCATCGCACTGGGCATTGGCGACCGCGTGGACCTATCGGCTCCGTTGCCCGGCGACGGATTGATCGAAAGTTTGCTGCGGACGGCAGTGGTTTGCCTGCCCTCGACTTGTGAAAGTTTTGGCCTACCAATTCTGGAGGGACTCAGTTGTGGGCGAAGTGTGGTGTGCAGTTCGCACCCGGCACTCACTTCACTCTATGGCGACCATGTCCATGCGGCCCCGTCACTGACACCTCAAGACCTTGCCGAATGCATGGTTGCCGCCCAACGGGAATACATTCAAGGCGATCGCCGTCAATCGCATCGTGACTTCGCAAGGAGATACAGCTGGGACGCATGCGCCCGCCAAACGCTGGACGTTTACAACAAGATCCTTCGCTCGACGAAATCTCACTGAACCTCGTGGCAGCTTAACCGAACCGATGGTCAAAGTTTCTTATATTATTCCAACATTGAACCAAGCAGGATTCCTGCAGCGCTGCTTGGACAGCTGCTTCGGACAACAAATCGACGACTGCGAAATCTTGGTACAAGATGGCGGGTCGACCGACGGAACGCTGGACATCCTACACCGCAATCGTGATCGCATTGACGCAGTTTCGAAACCGGACAAGGGACAATCCGATGCGATCAACCAGTGCATCGACCGTGCGAAAGGTGAAATCATCGCCTGGATCAATTCCGACGACTACTACCCCAATCACGACGTCCTGCGAACCATCTGCGAGACGTTTGATTCAGCCCCTGAGCTGGATATCGTTTACGGCGATGGGATGTATGTCGATGAACACGGTAACCCACTACGTCGATTTGCCAGTTTTCCGATTGACAATCCGAGACGAACGCTCATCAATCACCCGACCAGCCCATGTGCACAACCCGCACTGTTCTTTAAGCGAGAACTGTACCAGCGCGTTGGCGGATTACGCCAAGACCTGCACTGGGCGATGGATCATGAACTGTGGTTTCGCATGTTCCTTGCGGCAAAAGGCTGGCAGTACATCCCTCAGGAATTTGCACACCTGACGTTGCATGCCGATGCTAAAAGCGTACGAGCGATTGGGAAACAGATGCGCGAAGTCGCTGAAATCAAACGCCAATTCCTTCACGCCAATCGCGGCGGCTGGAACGAACACCTGCAAGTGGTGCGTGGCACAATGATGGTTCGTCTTTACCGAGTCGCCTATTCAACTGGGCTACTCGACCACTATTGGCGACTGCTGCGTCGCTGAGAATCAGTGGTTGTTGTGATAGAGGAACCTGAACAAACGCGTGATAAGTCGTGGTGGAAACGCCATCAACACCTGCTCACCAGCCAACCGCAATCTTCCCTTTGGCCCCATCGAATCTTTCCAATAAGCTCGCTTGACCCCAATCGTGCCGGCAATTTGGGCACGCAGTTTTTGGCTTTTGATTTGGCCGTTGTGAACACGATACTGCAACAACGTTTCCGGGACGTTATGAAGCTCAACGCCAGCCTTGTGAACACGGCTCCAAAGATCGTAATCCTCTGCGTACGGAAATGCGTCGCGATATCCTCCCAACGACTCCACCAGGCTTTTGCGGAACATTGCACCAGGATGAGCGATTGCATTGCGAAGCCGCATCGTTTGTACGATACGAGCCGCGCCAACCGGGTATGGCCGTTGGGCAACGACATCACCCGCCTCGTCAATGATTTCGAGTTGACACCCCACAACACCGCACTTCGCGTGGCCATCCAGGTAGGCGAGTTGCTGCTCCAACCGTTGCGGCTGACAACGGTCGTCTGCGTCAAGGCGCGCGACATAGGCAGCCTGACAGAGATCAAGCCCACGATTAAGTTGACTCACCAACGACGTTCGCGATTCGTTACCGACATAGCGGATTCTTGGATCCGCGAAGGTGCGAATCAACTCGCGGGCGTTTTGCTCCGACGGGTCTTCCACCACCACCAGTTCCCAATCCCGGATCGTTTGGCGCGCCAAGCTTTCGACTGCTTCGAAAACGTAGTCGTGCCGCGTATTCCAAATCGGCATCAAGACAGAAACGCGAGGCCGACTGGACGACATGAAAACAAATCCGATGATGGAATTCGGGGAAGCCGACTGGCGGACGCGGACGAACAACGTGGGCGCACGTTAGCGCGGACAGCGTCCTCCGAAAAGGGGCTTTCACAAGAAGATTGAATGAAGTTCAGTGCACGCAATTTCGAATCGAATGCAAGTTCCCATCCTCTTCCTGATTTTCAACCGGCCCAGCGTTACAGCCGAGGTTTTTCAACAAATCCGCGACGTTCGGCCACGGCAACTATTTGTCGCCGCTGACGGCCCACGTCCATGGAAACCTAGCGACCGCGAGCAATGCCAAGCTGCTCGCGAGATCACAGAATCAGTCGACTGGGACTGCGAGGTCAAACGGCTGTACCGCGACGAAAACCTTGGCTGCCAGGAGAATGTCCACACCGCGATCAACTGGTTCTTCCAATACGTTGACTTTGGGATCATCTTGGAAGACGACTGCCTGCCGGACCCTAGCTTCTTCAGATTCTGCGAAGAACTCGGTATCCGGTACGCTGACGATGCGCGGATCGGCGTGATCACCGGGAATAACTTCCAACGCGGTCAATCCCGGGGTTCAGCGAGCTACTACTATTCCAAGTACAACCACTGCTGGGGCTGGGCCACATGGCGGCGTGCGTGGCAAGCGTATGACCACGCGTTAATTTGCCCGAGGGGCAGGGTCGATGCAGACATCATCCGAGACTTTGCCGTCGGCCCGATGGAGGTTCGGTATTGGCAACGTATCTTCAAAGGGTGCCGTCGCGGACGAATCAATAGCTGGGCTTACCGGTGGACTTTTTCGGTCTGGAAAAACCAACTGCTAACCATCACACCACAAAAAAATCTGGTGCAAAACATTGGGTTTGGCAGCGCGGCAACTCACACCAAAGGAGACGACGCCGGCACACCTCGGCGTCATCCCATCGCCTTTCCGCTTGTTCATCCGCAAGAACTCGTCCAACATGCCGAAGCCGACCGCTTCTGTGCATACCACTGGTTTGGTATCGGTAATCCCATACGAATGCTTTGGGCGTGCGTTTATGGGGTATCGTCAATGATGCGATCGGTCCTGCGACGCTTCGGAATCGGTTGCCAAGGAGTCTGATACCTAAATGATTGATTTTTGGATTAATGCGATTCGCCAACGAAATCTTGAAGCGTTAGGCGTCGAAAGTTTTCGCATGCATCGATTGCGGCGAAAGCCACGCTGGACCGCCGGTGTGGTCAAGATGCGAGACGGAGAACTGCACTATGTTGACGGGGCTTCGGCTCAATCAGCTTGGCATGCGATCTACCAAGAACACCTCTATGATTTTCCGACCGCATCCCAATCGCCAGTGATCATCGACTGCGGTGCCAACATTGGACTGGCCGTCCGATACTGGCTTTCGCGATTCAACTCCCCAGTAATTACCGCAATCGAACCTGACCCGGCAATTTTTGCCGTCCTTGAACAGAACTGCGGGATGCGTCAGGGCGTAAAGTTGCTCCAAGCTGCCGTAGCAGAAACGGCCGGCACCGCCACCTTTCGCTCCAGCGGCGACGACGCCGGCCACCTTAACTTGGAACGAAAAGACGCGATTGGACCGAACGAAGTGACCGTGGAGACGATCCGGCTATCGGAGCTGATCCGGGAAATCGATCGTCCCATCGACTTTCTCAAGATCGACATCGAAGGTGCCGAAACGCTTGTGCTTAAAGAAGCTTCGCATGAACTAGGCCGCGTTCAAAATTTGTTCGTTGAATATCATGGGTATGAACATTCGTTGCCAACTCTACACGACCTTCTAACGACGATCTCGGACTGCGGCTTCCGCTATCACTTGGTTCCTGAACTTTGGTCGCGATCTCCGTTCCGCCAAATCCAGCCAGACGCCGGAATGGATCAACGAATCAATCTATGTGCGACGAGGGTTCGAAAATAACGACTCGCAATGCGGCCGGTCCACTGAAACGGCTGACGATCGTAAGACTGTCAGCTATTTTTATTTCTTACGACGCGAATCTCTTGAACTTGTTCCCCAGGTGGTCCGTAGTCAGTTCATTGCGGTTTGATTGTCCACCTTGAATTCTTTTCCGCGGGCGGTGGATGAATGCCAACTCCGATTTTCGTAGCGGCGACTACTCGCTGTGGCTATCGGTCTACTCATCTTTTCGCGGGAAAGTGGTTATGGACAATGAAACGGATCCAGCTGAGCCAAACGGTGGCGAGATACCCAAACCCGAATCGACGAGCGTCTCTTTTGCTCGTTTTCTTTACAACCAAAACCCGTTTTATCTGATCAGCTGCTTGTTGGTCATCTACGGCTGCCAAAGCTTCGCTGTTTCCGAAGGTGGGCTCACCGAAAAGACAACCACCATGGTCGGCGGACTGCTCGGATACAGCTTGCTGATGTCTGTCGTCTGTATCGGTGTCGTCAGACTGGCCAAGGTTTGGGATGACGCACGCTCGATTTTCATCGTCGTGATCATCAGCTTGATCGCAATGACGACCGGCTTCGATGAACTGTGTATCGGCTATCAATCGATCGCCCAACAGTTTGCCGGGGTGACCGCTTTTGCAATCCTGATCATTACCGAACTGACGCTTCGGCTTAGTCGGTTACGTTTGGGATTGTGGTACCGCTTGGCATATTACACGTACTTCAGTGCCTTGATCGCCGCGCCACTGTTGCTTGGCGATGCGGTTGCCAATCGCAACGACCCGCTGGCCAACTGGGGTTCAATGCTTTTCTCGATCGCGATCGGAATCAGCATGCTGGTGTTGCTGCCAGCTGTTCGAAACGGCGCAGCGTCGGCCAGGGACAGCGGAACGCCCTGGTCGTGGCCGCTGTATCCGCTGTCCGCATTCTTGGTCATGTATGTCTTGGCCGGAGTCCGTTCCCATGCGATCTGGATGTCATTTGGGTTCTATGGACGGGCCGGCACCTTCGAGCCGATTCTGCTGTTGCCTCTTTTCGCATCAGCACTGATCTTGATCACCGAATACGGATTGGCAACGAAACAAGAGTTCGTGCAACATTATGCGTTGGCGGCAACAACCGCTCTCATCGGCATTGGGCACTTCAACGAAGGACGCACCCTGCTGCCGATCCAAAGTGACTTGCATCACTATGTCGGTTCTGCGGCAACGCTGACAGGCCTGACTGTGTTTCTGATGTTTGGCTACTTTGCCGTTCGCCGTGTGCAGGGCGCAGGAATCGGGCTCCCGCTGGTACTCACGTGGATTGGAATGATGGCGCCGCTTCCACAAGTCGCCGTCAATGCCGGGCTCGAACGCTGGATGCTATTCGCGATGACAGGACTTTGGTGGGCGGTCTTGGCGTTACGATCATCTCGTCCAGATTGGATGTGGTTGCTGCATTCCGCGTCAATGACTGCGACCATCGTCTTGGCAGGACAGAGTGCCGGTTACCTTGATGAAGCCGCTGTCGCAGGTGTGGGTTACGCTACGATCGCACTGCTATGGATCGGCGGGTGCTACAGAACTCAACTGGCGCATAACCTGCGTTATGTGAGCGCAATCCTGGTTTCGTCGGAAGGCGTGGTCGCGATGTATCTAGCAACCATGGAACATCGGCCGGCGCTCACCTACGCAACACTTGCGATCGCGATTTTAGCGTTTGGCTATGCAATCTGGGTCCATCGCCAAGGCTGGGTACTGGTCTCGATCGCGAACCTTGCCCTATTCATCACTGTCGCCTCTTACCAGGGACACCAAAGCGGGCGTCTGTACCGAATCAACTGGCCAATCGCTGCCGGCATCTTGTCGCTTGGGGTGGGGCTCGCGATCACAACGGGAAAGACGGGTGCATATTCAACCCTTTCAACCAGACTCCGCGTTTCTCGTAGCGAAACATCGTCCGCTGGCAAGTTGCTGCCGGGATTTTGAGTCGCTGCAACGACGATCGCATTTAGTCAATACGAATCGAATCAGACTTTCCACAAGCTTGGTCGATTGGCAAGATAGTGTCGCAAGAGGCGATTCCATTGACGAGCGATCTCACCCGACGGGCCCACGATTCGATGCGACAACACTGGCAACTGAACCCGGAAATCGACTACCTCAACCACGGATCGTTTGGGGCCACTCCGACGATCGTTCAACAGGCTCGTATCGAACTGATCGAGCAACTTGAATGCGATCCCATCCGCTTCCTGGCCCCCGAACGCGAACTCGAACCAAAACTCGATTTGGTGCGTGACCGGCTCAGCGATCTGATCGGTTGTGATAGCGATTCACTGGTCTTCGTTCGCAATGCGACCGACGGAGTCAATGCTGTCGTACGTTCGCTGCCGCTGAAAGCCGGAGACGAGATCGTCATCACGGACCACGGATACAACGCATGCAATAACGCCGTCCGATTTGTGGCGGAACGCGCTGGCGTGACAGTTCGAGTCGCAAAGGTTCCTTTCCCAATCGAATCGCCAGAACAGGTCGTCGCTAGCATCGAGTCGGAACTGACAGATCGAACGCGGCTGCTGGTCGTCGACCATGTCACCAGCCCCACCGGACTCGTTTTTCCGCTGCAACGCCTGGTCCGGCTTGCACATTCCCGTGGGGCCAGAATCCTTGTAGACGGTGCACACGCCCCCGGCATGATTCCGCTGGACATGCAACATATTGGCGCCGACTATTACACCGCCAACCACCACAAATGGTTGTGTGCCCCCAAAGCTTCAGGCCTGATGTATGTGGATCGTAAGTGGCACGACGAAGTTCGCCCAACGGTGATCAGCCACGGTGCCAACAAACAAAATGACGGACGCAGCCGCTTGCTGGCCGAGTTCGACTGGCCGGGGACTTATGACGTGACGCCGATCCTGGCCGTTTCGAACGCCATCGATTTTCTGCAGTCGCTGTTGCCGGGTGGCCTGTCCGAATTGATGGCCCAGAACCGAGAAAATGCCCTCCAAGCTCGAACGATCCTTAACGATGCCTTGGACAGTGATCCCGCTGCTCCAGAGTCAATGATCGGCTCGCTCGCCGCAGTCACCCTGCCCCGCGAACGGTTCGCATCAGCGGGCGACCTCACGGTGTTTCAAAAGTACCTTTACGAAAAGCACAAGATCGAAGTACCAACATTCATGGGCCCGAATTCGACACCGATCTTGCGTGTCTCGATGCAGGCGTATAACGATCTGTCACAAATCGAACGCCTGGCAAATATCCTGAAGTCAACGTTCTAACGTGACGGTGCTCGCACTAACGTGACGGTGGTCCGGGACGGCGTGGAGTGTAAGTACAACAGTCCTGCGGACAGACATCATGCCAAGGGCCCAGTCCCCCGACGCATTCCTTTTCAACGCTCCCATCCAATCGCTCCTGAACCAACTTTCGAATCATGGAAACAAAACTTGGATGAACACCGGCCGTAGCGGCACGCTTCATTGAGATTCCACGCTCGTTGCAAAGCGTCGCCGCTTCATCGTCCAAGTCATAGAGAACTTCCATGTGATCGCTAATGAAACCGATCGGCACGATAACCAGATGCCGGATCTTTTTCTCACTGTCCATCGATTCGATTTCGTCACAAATGTCCGGCTCCAACCAAGGTTGCTGTGGGGGCCCACTACGACTTTGGTAAACCAGTTTCCAGTCGACCACTCCGGCCGAATCGGCGACCAATTGGCAAGCCTCCTTCAACTGCTTGACGTAGTCGCAATTGTCAGCCATCGACATCGGGATGCTATGCGCTGTGAATAGCACGGTTGTCTCGGATGCGTCCGAATTCAGTTCATTGATCGATTGCTTCACGCCATCGGCGACCGCATCGATAAAGCCGGGATGGTTGAATCCCATACGAACTTTCTCGACAACCGGCGCACCGCCACCGACCTGCTGCTGCGCATCGATGATGTTCTCGCGATACTGGCGACATCCGCTGTAGCTGCTGAACATGCTGGTAAAGAAAGCCAACGCCCGCTTTCGACCGTCGGCCTTCATTTGCTGGAGCACGTCAGGCAGCAACGGATTCCAGTTTCGATTCCCCCAGTAGATTGGCAAATCGACATCGTTCTGAGCGAATTCAGCTTTCAATGCGTCCAACAATTCCCGATTTTGGTCATTGATTGGACTCACACCGCCAAAGGTCTTGTAGTGTTCGGCGACTTCGAGCATCCGTTCACGCGGAACGTTCTTCCCGCGCAAGACATTCTCAAGAAATGGCATCACGTCCTCGGGTCCTTCGGGACCACCGAAGGACACGAGGAGAAACGAATCGTAGGGAAGTTCGTTGCCGGCTGGGGGCTGATCGGTCATAAGCGGATGTGGAGGCGTACGTGAGCATTTGGATCTTGCAGCCCTATTTTTAACAAGCGTCAATCTCGTCAAAAGGGGGCTCGGCAAGAACTCACCTCCGGCTGCCGACCTGAAACCGGGCCAACTTAGAACAACTGGACGCTACCTGCGGCTGCGGAGGCAGCCTGAGGCAACTTTCGCCATCGATGATCGTAGCCGACCTGCAACACAAACGTGACCCAAATGTTCCCCGCGGCGGTTTCCACTTTCAGATCAAGCTGATCTCCAGGCGAAGTCGTGCTATTGAGCAGGATTCCGCGAGAAGTCAAAGGAATCCCCAGATCAGTGCTGACGCCATAGTCCAAGAGGTTGTTTTTGAACCGCCCCAGCAATTGATTTCCGAGCTCCCCGATCCAATCCGAAGCCAGCTCCATATCCTGACCGCCCAGTTTTGCGATCACACACGCATGCGAGGTCAAACTGAGTGATCCAGACACACCGGGTCCGTCCAATCGCGTAAACGAAGCGATCGTTTCACAACCAGACGTTGGGCATTCGATGGTCTCGTTGAACACCGCTGCCAAGCTATCGCAGTTCGCGTGCTTGATCGTTACCTCGTCGCCCGAGTAGTACTCCAGTACCTCGGCGAGGGCGCTAAAGAGGCCCTCCGTGCAAACGTCTTTTGCCAGCTGATTCATGAAAGCCCCTGCCGCAGCATGTTGATGATTCGAGCTGTCGGGGCAAACAGCTTTGTAAGTGTCTTTGCGGCTGTTCGATCCGTTCCGGATGTCACTTCCGCCTGATAGCCGACCCTGGCCAACCGTCGCGCTCCTGAACGCAAAGCGGAGGCCGCTTTGCACGGGATATCAACTGACATCCCGGGTATCGGAGATAACAATGTTTGAATCTCGTCGTTGCTACAGTTTCCAAAATCATTGTTGCCCAACCAATCGACGCGAACGTCCGCTGACGAATGAAGGAACAACATCTGGAAAGTAGCCTATCTCACTCGGGCGATGCCTGAGAAATCTGGATTGGATGCAAACCCTTGGACGCCCGAGGCAGCGTCCAAAACAACTGACCGACACGGCGACTAAAGTTCCGTCCCATCGTCAACGGCGTAATACGCTGACATCTCCGACCACCACAATTGCAAGCGACGACGCATCTGCTCGACCACTTCCGGGTGCTCCTCAAACAAGTTCTTCGCCTCGCCGACATCGTCATCGAGGTCAAATAATTTCGCGGACGATCCGTCAACGTTCATCAGCAGTTTCCACTTTCCCTCACGCATGGCCAGATCAGGACTGATGTGCGATTCTTTCCCAGGCTTGATGCTGCCGTAAACGCCATATTCCCAGAAAATCGGTGAATCCCGTTGTATCGGTTTTCCGAGCCAAGCGGTCGACAGATCCTGGCCATCGACCGATTCGGGAGATTCCACGCCAACGATCGAAGCGATTGTTGGCAACACATCGATCGCGGCGACCACGGTCGAATCGTCAGTTTGACCAGCCGGTATCGTTCCGTTCCAGCGAACTAGAAATGGCATCCGAATCCCGCCCTCGAACAAACTCCATTTACGACCAAACAATGGCCCGGTAAATCCTGGCGGCTGATGCCCTGCTTTGTAGTAACGTGGCCAATCGGTCGGCCCATTGTCGCTGGTGAATACGACCAGCGTTTCCTTCTCAAGTCCAAGATCATCGATCTTGTCGAGTAGTCGCCCAACCTGGCGATCCATCTCGTCCAGCACAGCAAAAAAATCGATGTCAGGCGGATTGTCAGAACGTCCTTCCCACTTTGCCCGCTGCTCCTCGGCGGGCAGATGCACGTCATGAACATCATTTGGAAAGACGCGGACATAGAACGGACCGTCACGATGCTGATCAATAAACTCGATCGCGCGATCAACATACGTTTCGGTCGTTTTGTGCTTTGGCAAATCCAAAACTTCGCCGCGTCCGTGTTTCCAACTCAGCTCTTGATTCCCCGTTTTACTCCATAAGATCCGGTCCCCGAGCCCCTCGAATGCCACCAAGGACTCGTCAAATCCATAGGCTTGTGGGAGAGGAGCGTCTTTCACATCACGCCCACCGCCCATGTGCCACTTCCCGAAATGCGCCGTCGCGTAGCCTTTTTGTTTCAGCAACTTGGCGAGCGTTGTCACTTCGGGGTTCAACCAATCCGGCATCTTGCGCCGTTCGTTGGCAGCATGAGCAGCAAGGAACGAATGGATGCGGTGACGCTGCGGGTACTGGCCGGTGGTGAGTGCGACACGTGAGGCCGAACAAATTGGCGAGTTGACATAAAAGTTCGTGAACTTGGTCCCTTCCGCAGCCAACCGGTCGATATTCGGCGTCTTCATCGCAGGATTGCCGAAACAACTGGGGTCGGCAAAGCCCATGTCGTCAATGAAAATGACCACAACATTCGGCGGCTTTTTTGTTTCCGCAGACACGGCCGTGCCCACAATGAAGCTCACAAGCAACGTGGCAATAAGAGTGCGTGCAGAGCCCTGCATTACCGAGTTCAGTGCAAATCGAAGTGGCATACCAATGGTCGTGCTGTCGGAATGAAACGTTTCAGGTGACGAATGAACTATCAAAAACAAATCGTCTTCGTCTTTCTTGCCATCACCATCGCCGCCGCTTGGATCGCGGTCGGCGATCAGATCAGTTTGTCTAGTTTAGCCGAACGCGAAACACAACTACGCAACTTTCAAACCGACCACCCCCTGTTGGTGTATGGCGGCACGTTTCTTGTCTACGTCGTTGCCACAGGACTTTCGATCCCGGGTGCGGCACTGATGACGCTGGCGATCGGCTGGTATTTCGAGTTATTGGAAAGCGTCGTACTGGTCAGCTTCGCATCGACGGCGGGTGCCACCATCGCGTTCACCCTCAGCCGTTACTTGTTTCGTCAGTCGATCGAAGACCGCTTCGGTGAGCGACTCAAATCATTCAACGAATCGCTCGAACGCGAAGGCCCGTTTTATCTGTTCTCGCTGCGTCTGATCCCTGCCGTGCCGTTCTTTGTGATCAATGCAGTGATGGGCTTAACGCCGATCCGAACGCGAACATTCTGGTGGGTCAGTCAAATTGGGATGCTGCCCGGTACGATCGTCTATGTTTATGCCGGTTGGAGTGTTCCTGATTTGCAACAATTGGCTGACGAAGGTGTCTCGGCTGCGTTCGGTCCCGGTCAAATGACACAAATCGCGATCGCGTTCACATTGCTGGGGCTATTCCCACTGCTGGCACGCTGGCTGATCAAACGCCTCCATCGCACCACCTCACCGACGCAAGACCAGCCTAGCGAGGACGCCACATGAACGATCACGATAGCGAATTCGACCGAGAACTTCGCGACCAAGTTCATCCGCCGGATTGGCGCAACCCAACGCCCAAGGGTCCCTATCAATTGGTCGTCATTGGCGCCGGCACGGCCGGCCTAGTCGCCGCGGCCGGGGCAGCCGGACTTGGCGCGCGTGTCGCCCTGATCGAAAACGCGTTCATGGGCGGCGACTGCCTGAACTTCGGTTGCGTCCCGTCCAAAGCCCTCATCCGTTCGGCGCGAGTCGCGGCGACGGTTCGTGATGCAGATCGGTTTGGAATTCACGCTGCAGATTGGCAGACCGACTTTGCCGGTGTCATGCGGCGGATGCGAAAGTTGCGTGCGCAAATCAGTCCACATGATTCGGCCACAAGGTTCAGCAAACTTGGTGTCGACGTGTTCTTCGGCCAAGGGTCGTTTGTCGATGACGAATCGATCCATGTCCACACCGATGGTGGCGTCAACCGAGACGCCACATTGACGTTTCGCAGGGCCGTGATCGCCACCGGCGCTCGCGCCGCAGTGCCAAGCATCCCCGGCTTAAACACGATCGACTACTTGACCAACGAAACGCTGTTCTCGCTGACCGAGCTGCCGAATCGTCTTGGAATCATTGGCGCCGGTCCCATCGGATGCGAGATGTCACAAACCTTTTCTCGACTGGGATGCCAAGTTTCTTTGTTCGACCGCAATGATCGGGTCCTTCATCGTGAGGACGCTGCGGCCGCCGAAACGTTGACCGAACAATTGAAGCGTGATGGCATCCAACTGTGTCTTGGATCACGCGATCTTCGGGTCCAATCCCGCGGTGATGAAACGCATGTCGTCTCGGGATGCCCGGGTGGTCAAGAAACGGTGTCCGTCGATCGATTGTTGATCGCGTCAGGACGCACTCCGAATATCGAACGTTTGAACCTGAGTTCCGCTGGAATCACCAGCACTAAACATGGCATCAACACTAATGATTTCCTACAGACCACCAACCCGAACGTTTACGCTGCCGGTGATGTGTGCTCGAAATTGAAATTCACGCACGCTGCCGATTTCCAAGCACGCATCGTGATTCAAAATGCGTTGTTCGCGTTAGGGCCTTTCGGCAGGAAAAAGGCAAGTCAACTTTTGATCCCACGCGTCACGTACACGTCACCCGAAATCGCACAGGTCGGCATCACTGCGAAAGAAGCCGAAGCATCCGGCATTGGCATACAAACGTTTCATCAATCGCTCTCGGAAGTCGACCGCGCAATTTTAGATGGTGAATGTGAGGGATTCGTCACGATTCACGTTGCCAGAAAAAGCGATCAAATCTTGGGCGCTTCAGTTGTTGCCCAAAACGCTGGCGAGATGATTTCCGAAATCACCTTGGCAATGAACACCAAGGTCGGACTGTCTAAACTCGCTAATAATATCCACCCTTATCCGACGCAGTCAGACGCGATCCGAAAGCTGGGTGATCAGTGCAATCGCACCAAGCTCACGCCGCTGAACAAACGCCTCCTGTCATACTTGATGCGATGGAATGTTGGTCGCTAAGCTGACCATCAAGTCTTATCCCATCACAATGCTTTAGGAGCCTACTCTGCGATGTCGACACGTGCCGAAATCATGTTGCCCGAATTTGATCGTGAGATGCCACGGACTCGCAAAATCCTTGCCGCGATCCCGGCCGACAAAATGGACTGGCAACCCGACGACAAGCTGCACACGATCGGTTGGAACGCCAACCATATCGCCGACTGCGCTGGATGGACGAGTCACGTGATCGACTACCCCGAGTTCGACATCCAACCCAAGGATTGCGAGCAGCCAGCAACACCCGAGATGACCGATCCCGCCGAAGTGCTGGCGTTGTTCGACAAAAATATCGCGTCGGCTCGGGAAGCGATTGCAGGGGTATCGGACGAAGAATTGGCAAAGCCTTGGTCATTGTTGATGGGCGGGCAAACGCTGTTCACGATCACCAAAGAAGACTGCCTGCGAACCTGGGTTTTCAACCACCTTGTCCATCACCGCGGCATCCTCTCGATCTACCTAAGAATGGCCGGCATCGACTCAGTCTCCGTCTACGAAGCTTAAAAAAACTTCAGCGACAGGAAGGCAAGCGGCAAGGAATTCCACCAACCGCTATCACACTCCATCGCGAGCCGGGGACCTAATCGAAAAGCCACTTCAGTTCTGCTTGATAAACTCAATTAGCATCGCGGCGACTTCGTCATCCGGCTCGCTCATCAAGTTTGCGACGGTTCCATGGTCACGACCTTGAACCTCGACAAAGCGAATGTGTTGGTGGCCAGCGGCTTTCATTGCCGCGACGAAAAAGCGGTTCTCTTCCGACCGTACCGGTAAATCATTGCTGCCCGCGATACACAAAAACGGTGACGTGTCAGCCGTCACATGGTACGCCGGTGCCGCGTCATCGATCACTTGTCGTGGCCGTGGCACCTTTCGCTCCGAACGCACCGTCGAGTGCGTGACCATCTGGCCTGCGACCGGCATGTACCCGGCGATATCGGTTCGCTTGACACCGTGCCGCGACAACAGCTCTGGATTCAAACCAACCATCGCTGTCAAATAGCCGCCGGCCGAATGCCCCGAGACAAAGACTCGTTGACTCGCGCCGCCCAACGCTTCGACTTCACGGTAAACGAACGCGACTGCTGCGGCTGCATCTTCCACATACGCCGGATAGGTCGCCGCCGGAGAAAGCCGATAGTTGACCGAAGCGACCGCGATTCCGTCGGCTGCAAACCGCTTCGCAATCGCCACGTCGTGCTCACCGGCCTTGTGCCCGTTCTTCAGTCCCCCGCCATGGAACCAAACGATCGTTGGAAAATCCTTGCTGCCCACCGGCAAGTACCAATCCAGCTTGCAACGACTTTGCTCGGCGTCACTGACCGACCCGGTCTTGTACGGAACGTCTGACACGATCCGCACTTCGCTGGCTTTGCTGAGTTCATCCGCAAACGATGAGGGCACCGCGAAACACGGAATGACGGCAAGCAAGAGCACTGGCAAAAGCACAAATCGTATCTGGCGGTTGGTCATTGGTGGGATACTCTGAGGACGGAGAGGAACGGTCTGATCACCCGATAACTTAATGGATCGGACCGTCGCTTGCCCTTGCTTTTTGGTAGCCGGAAAGACAAGTTCTGAAACGCGATTTTCGACACGGCGACAATCCGGGGACGCGATGACCAAGTTCAGCTTAAAAGACCACCTCTTCAATCACGACAAAGTCTGCTATTTGGCAGATCTGTTCGTTGTCGCCGACGCGTCGTTCGATCGAGATCGCTTTGTCGAACAAGTCATGGCCAAGCTGACGGAGCTGGAACTGAAACAGCGGATCGCGCACATCGCAGAAGTCTTGAACGATTACTTGTCGCCCGATTTCAAAACGGCGGCCAAGCAAATCACTGCGGCACTGCCACCGCCATTGGACGAAACCCTGACCGACGACGACTTTGGCGATTTCATCTTCGCGCCGCTGGGTGAGTACGTTGTCCGCAACGGCGTCAGCAAAAAGCACTTGCGAGTTTCGCTGCGAACGTTGAAGGAAATCACGCAACGGTTTTCGATGGAAGACGCGATTCGTGCGTTCATCCGCGCCTACCCCGAAGAAACACTGACCGAACTCGAAAAGTGGTCGACCGATCGGAATTACCATGTGCGCCGGTTGGTCAGCGAAGGCACACGGCCATCGCTCCCTTGGTCAGGCAAGGTGCCCTTGGAGATCAGCACGGCAGTTCCACTGTTGGACACGCTGCACGCCGATGCGACACGCTACGTCACACGCAGTGTCGCCAACCACATGAACGACATCTCCAAAAAAGATCCGGAACTCGTTTTAGAAACGTTGGGACGGTGGAAGGACCAGCAGCGGCAGACCGCCAAAGAGCTAACCTGGATGGCCAAGCACTCGCTGCGAACGTTGGTCAAACAAGGGCACTCGCCGACGCTGCGTTTCTTGGGATACCGCCCCAGTCCCCAAATCGAAGTCCATCCGATCGAGTTGTCTCGACCGCAGTGGCGGCCTGGCGAGACGATGGAGTTTTCGTTCACGATCGAAGCGTCTCGCAAGGAACCGCTGATCGTTGACTATGTGATCGACTTTGTGAAATCCCACGGCGGCACCGCGGGAAAGGTTTTCAAAATCGGTGTGACAACGCTTGATCGTGGCAAATCAAAAACCTTCGCCAAACGGCACAAACTGCACGCGAATGCCACCACCTTCACGCTGTATCCGGGCACCCATCGCATCTCGGTTCAGGTCAACGGCAAAGTCTATCAGACGGTCGAATTCGAACTGGTCGCGTTCGAGTGATTGCGTGATTTGGGCGATGGCGGATGCGTTAAAAAATCGATCCGCTAAGATGTCGCATCTTTTCGCAAGCGACATTTTGAAACTCGCCGTCCGCCCCCAGCGGGGACTCCACGGCGAACTCGGCAGGAAGAATTGAACCGTGGCCTTATCTCCCGAAGAAGCACAGCAGCAAGCGACCCAGTGGATCCTTCGCCCCTCCGAGCAAGACGGCGGTGGCTTGACGTTTGACGAACGCGTGCAAGCGGAGCTGGCCAAGCGACTGGAGCAGGTTCCCGCACGGCTTCGCAAAATTTGCTTCGGGATGTTCGGACGCGATGCGAAAGGCCAGTACATCCATGACTGGGACAAGATCAACGAAGCCGAAGAGGCAGCACACCTGGCACTCGAAGAGTTGCCTGACAAAGACATCTACAAGCTAATTCGTGCGACCGCCGGCAATGCGGCTCCCTTGATCGAGACCGCTTGGCAGTGGCTCGAAACGACTTGCGAAAGCTATCACTACGAAAAGAAAACGATCCGTTCGTCCTCGCTTGGCCCGGCCGTTCAAATCCGCCGTGTGCTGTGGCTGAAAGCGATGATCGAATTGTGCGTCAGCTTCGAAGACGAAGTGTTGACGTTGCCGATGCTGGCCGTCTGGGCACCGTACCTGCAAACAGGTTACATCTCGCGAGAACAGCAACTCGGCCAAGTCATCGCCGCGAACTTGTCTGACGGCCACGAACAGTCTGAAGAAACACTCGAAGTCCTGCGCCAGATCGTTCACGAAGAACACGAAATCGGCGTGCTTGGCGATCACGTGTTTTATGGACTTTGGGCCGGCAATTGCGAAGAAGGCTGGGAACTGATCGAGCGTTTGCTGCTGACGACCGACGAGTCACACGAATCGCTTCGACAAGCGATTTTGGTCGCCGCGTTTGACGCTCACCCCGATGCCTTGGCTCGCCTGTTCGGCATGCTACACGAACAAGGCATGTCGCGTTACACCGCCGTCGTTCATGCGATGGACGAATGGTTGGGTTGGCACTGGTCGTTGCTGGCCCGGCAAAAGATCGTCGCCGGTCTGGAAACGCTCGCACGTTTCGTCGGCGACCCCGAAGACGCCACCGAATTTTTGACCGATCCGGGCCTGGACGCTGACCATGCGTCAGATGTTTACCTGGCACTGTGGGCGATCGGAGTTCGTTTGGTCGAAGACGCGTTGTCGGTCGCACAAACGCTGATTCAACACCCCAGTGCCGAAGTCCGCTATGCAACCGTTTGTTACTTGGCCTGGCTGGAATTCGCACCGGCGATCCCGCTGCTTGCCAGCGTCGTCAATGACGAAGACGAACGTGTCGCTTTGAAAGCCCTGCGCGGCATTGATGCTTTCGAATCGATCGACCCCAGTGAGCTTTGCCGCCACCTGAAGTTCGCCGATGTGGTTTCACTGTTCGAGCGTTTGCCGGTGAAGACACAGAAGTTCATGCCGATCGTTTGGCCATGGACCGAAACGAAGGCTCGTCGAATCGATATCACCGAAGCCTTGTTTTTGGCACTCGGCGATCAGCCACCGACAGCGCTTCTGCCACACCGCGCGGACCTTAGTCCCGAAGGCCGTGAAAAGCTCGCCCGACTGATCGTCCAAACCGACGATTGGTCCGAAGAAGCTCGTACCGCACTGGTCGAGATGGTTGGTGACCTGTCGCTGGATGTTCGCGAAGTCGCCACTCGGGCACTGCGTGCAAAGGGCATTCGCCGCGAAGAGCTGACACAGATTTGCGAGTTCCTTAAACGTAAGTCCGCCGACCTGCGAAACGAGATTCTGAAACTGTTCTTGGTCCAAGACGACGACACCGCCCTGGCGATCGCAAACGAACTATGCCTTGCCAAAAACAAGCAACAACGTTTGGCCGGTCTCGAATTGCTCCGCTGCTTGGCCAAAGAGAACCGCCAGCGAAGTGCTTGTGTCACGGCCGCCAGCCAGTTCCCCGAACACCACAAACGGCTAAGCAAAGACGAACAGTTGCAAATCAATGCGATCCTGAAAAGCTACAAACCGAAGCTGTCGCCTGACAACGGGTTTGGACTGCTTAATCCGAGCGGTCGCACCGCGGTGACGCAGCCGAAGAAAAACCGCCGTCAAACCATCAGCGCCGCTTCACGCAAGCTGCTGCATTCACTTGACGAATTGATCGACCAACATCGTGACACGCCGATTTCGTTTTTGCATGGTGCCCAGGATGTCACCGCCCCGCTGGCACAAGCCGAGGAAGCCTTCGTCGACCTTTGCGATGGAAAAGCACAAGCGGAAGTCCGCGCGAGACTTCCGCTCGCTGAACTGTGGGAATCCTGGTTCGAGAAACGCCCTAAGACGTTGATCGATAGTGACGGATTAGAAGTGATGCGTGCGTTGTTCTTGATGCAAAGCTGCGACGACGAAGAACGCGACGACATCATGCCGTTTCTGGAACAATCTGAATCACGACTCGAGCTCGTCAAAGTCATCGGGCAAGACACCAAGCCACCTACGCTGCGATACCCCGAACTGGTCCAAGCGATCTTGGAATACTTCTTGCTTCCTGTCGCCGAATCCGAGGTGCTGGACTACCTGATTGACGTCACTGAAAATGTAGCGGCCTCGATCCCGCAAGAAGACTTTGTCGGCTTCATTCCGCGTGGCAAGAATTACAGCAACCCGGACGACCAAGAAAGCGCTGATCCGTATGAGCAGTTGCGTACGAACGAATGGCTATGGCTTTGCAAAGTATTCTTGGAAGCCAAGGCCGCGGATCCGAATGTCACACCGACACCGGAACAATGGGATCGGATTTGGAAACTGCTTCGTTGGTGCGACGAGCCGACACCAGGCGCACGCCGTTTGCATTGTGATTTCTCCGTGACCGCGCGAGCTTACTTGGCCGGAGCGGCGACACTCGATGACGTAATCGACCAATTGGTCGGGCCGCGATCTGATAGCGATTCACAAGATGATTTTCCGTCGCTTGCCAAAGTGACCCAGCGAAAGCAAAACGAAACCCTGAGAGACTTTCGCAATCGGCCCGAGATTCATGAACTACTGAAGAAGATTCGTGCACAGCTGCTGGAGATCGAATTGCAACGTGGCGAATCGGAAACAACCGCAACGGGTGCGATCCGAGCGATTCGAAGTTTTCATGGTTCACAAACGCTGTTTCGCATCTTGACCGCGATCGGCGAAACGCCGCTGAAACGCGACCGCGGATCACGATCGAGCGGTCACAAACGCGCTGTCGTGCTGACCGAGCTTGCGGTCGCGACCTACCCACTGGTCAGCGATTTGCCAGGAACGTTTGCGACGCATTTCAAACAGGCAAAGTCCAAACGCCAACTGACCGAAGAACGCCTGATCGAGCTCAGCTCCATCGCGCCGCACTGGGCGGACTACGTTGACGCGGCACTTGAGACTGCCTGACAAACCTGGCGACATCACAAACAGGGGGGCGGCGAATTAGTTACACTGGCTCAACCGATGAACCTTTTCCCCGAGGGTGAACGATGTTGACCGTTTCCGGCAAAGCTTTGGGCCGGCGCAAGCCACTTTTCGATGACTTTTCAATCACTCCTCCTGCGGACCCTGGCGACGGCGGCACGACACTGGCGCAACTGATCGAATCGATCGTTCGCACCGAAGTCACCGCCTATGAAAAACGCCAGCGAGACCGCTCGCTGATCCGTGTGCTGTCCGAGCGACAGTTGGAACTCGCTACCGAAAGTGGCAAGATCGACCTCGGCGGAAACACTTCGACCGTCGACATCGATACCGAACAAGCGATTGCCGACGCGTTGCTCGCGTTTGAAGACGGCTTGTACTTGGTTCTGATCGATGATCAAGAACAAGAGTCGCTCGACGCACAGGTTTACCTGCTGCCGGACAGCCGAATCACCTTCATTCGCTTGACCATGTTGGCAGGAGGCTGAGCGATGGTGATGAAGTACGAGGACGCACAAAAGCATTTCGAGCAGTGGCTGATCGCACCAAGTTCACAACATGGCGATGACGGATCCTCCGACGAAGAAATTCAATCCGAACTTGATCGACGACTGAAAAAGGCCCCGGCAAAACTTCGGCGGCTCTGCTGGGCGCTCTACCAACGCGATGAAGCGGGCGATCGGATCAACGATTGGCAGGAGGCACGCATTCGACAAGATCAGGCGCAAGCGGAACTGAATCAGCTGTCGTCAAAGGACCTGAATAAACTGATCCGCACAGCAACCGGATCGGTCGCGCCGCTGATCGAAACGGCTTGGGATGCTCTGGCGAATCGCTGTGCTTGCGGTGAATACGAACAAAAGCCAGTCCGTTCAAAAACGATCACTCCGACGATGCAGGAGTCTCGTGCAACATGGCTGAGAGTCATGTTCGATCTTTGTGCGTGTTACAAAGACGAGGTCCTGACGCTACCGAACTTGGCGATTTGGGCGCCGTATCTCTATGTTGATTACGGCACCTCCGAAGAAGCGATCGGTTTCCTGTTGGCAGCCAACCTGTCGGCCGGACATCCGCAGGCTGACGAGACGTACGAAATTCTGCGTCAGATCGTCAACCAAGAGCACGAAATCGGTACGATCGGCGACCACGTCTTGCTTGGCCTCTGGGCATCCGACCGCAAAGACGGTTGGGAGCTCGTCGAACGTTTGCTGTTAGCCGCCAAACGCCAAGAAGGCTTGCGTCAATCGATCTTGCGAGTGGCTACCGATGCGCATCCAGACGCATTCGCCAGACTACTCGTGTTGCTGCACGAAAACGATTTGGCACGGTACAGCTCCGTCGTTCAAGCACTCGACGAATGGCTCGGGTGGCAATGGTCTGCGCTCGCAAAAAAACAGGTGCATGACTCGATCGCAACGCTTGCGAATTTCACCACCGACCCGGCTGCGGCAAAGTCGTTTCTGCGCCCCGACAAATTGACTTCCAAGAATGCTTCGGACGTGTACTTGGCTTTATGGACGATCAGTATTCGTTCGGTCGAAGACGCAATCGCCATCGCGGACACACTGATTAACCATTCGGCAACCGAAATTCGCTATGCGGTGGCAAGCTATCTCGCTTGGCTGTATTTGCCAGCCGGAATGCAAGTGTTGGTCAAAGCGATCTGCGACGAAGACGACCGGGTTGCATTAAAAGCGATCGAGTGGGTGGAGCCGTATTTCCTGACCGAAGACCCCGACTATACAAAGTACGTCGAACTGGAAGACGCCGAAGCGTTGTTCGAACGTCTGCCGGCGAAACCCAAAACGCTCGCCCCGATCGTTTGGCCATGGACCGAACGCAAAGCACGACAGTCGGATGCCACCGATGCGTTGTTCTTGGCGTTAGGCGATCAACCCGCGACACGCCTCTTAAAATACCTCCGTGATTTTGATGTACGGGGACGTGAAGCGTTGGCCGGGCAATTGGCCGAACTCAAACCGCGAACTGCGGATGCCCGCGACGCGTTGATTACCTTGGTTGGCGACGTGTCGATGGACGTCCGAGAAATCGCTGTCAACGCACTACTAAAAGACAAACTAACGAGTGAAGCACTCAATCAGCTGACCGGTTTCCTAAAACGCACCTCCGCAGATCTTCGAAGCTCGGTCATAGCGCTGCTGCTCGCACAAAACGACGCGACCGTTCTCGACGTAACACGCGAACTTTGTGACGCGAAGAACAAACCCCAGCGACTCGCCGGACTGGAACTGTTGCGTTGCCTTGCCGAAGGTGATCGGCAACGTGAAACCTGTGTGGCGATCGCAAACGATTTTGGCGGCAAACAAAAACGCATCGGCAAAGACGAGCAATCGCAACTGGACGCGATTCTGGTCAGCCACAAACCGGTGCTGTCGGTCGAAAACGGCTTTGGGCTGCTGGACGCCAGCCAACGAACTCCGGTTGTCGCCCCACGGAAAAACAAGTCGGTCGCAGTTTCCGCTGCCGCGCGAGCCATGATCAAGTCGCTCGACGATTTGGTTCACAAGCATCGCAAGGAGTCCATCACGTTCAAGGATTGGCGTGGGCGAGACGTGACAGCGCCGCTTGGCGAAGCCGATGATGCGTTTTCGGATAAGTGCGATGGCAAAACCGTGGAACAAGCACGAAAGCTGATTCCACTGCCAGAGATTTGGGAAGCTTGGTTCGAGAAACGGCCTAAGTCGATGACCGACTCGGACGGGCTAGAGGTGATGCGAGCGTTCTTTCTGTTGCTCAACGATGACGACTGGGACCGCAACGACATCATGCCCCTTCTCAAAAAGTCGGCCGCACGCAAATCATTGCTCAAATGCATTGGGCAAGACGTGCCACCGCCCAAGTTGCGTTTCCGCGAGCACGTCCAAGGAATCCTCGAGTACTTTTTGATCCCCGTCCCCGAATCCGACGTTTTGGATTACCTGCTGGATGTGACGGAGAACCTCGCCGCGTCGTTTCCCCAAGAGGATATCGCAGACTTTGCCAAACCCGGTGACGACGAAGAGGAGGAATTCGACGACCCTTCCTATATTTTGCGGCACAACGATTGGCTATGGCAGGGAAAGCGGTTTGTCGAAGCAAACGCAGTGGACGCCACCGTTCATCCGACCAAACAACAATGGACACGGATGTGGAATTTGATGCGATGGTTTGACGAGCCGATGCCGGGCCTTCTTCGCAATCGATGCCCTCTCGCCGTACTAGCTGGCGCGTATGGGGCTGGCGTGGCGAACTTGGCCGATGTGATCGATCACTTTGTTGGACCGCGCAACAATGACGATTCGAAATACAACTTTTCGTCTCTGGAAAGCATTTCGCAGCGCATTGTCGAAAAGGGCGTGCGACCGTTTGCCGAACGTGACGAAATTCGCAACCTCGTTGATTCGATCCGAACTCGTTTGCTGGAAATCGAATTGGCTCGCGGAGAATCGGCGACACCGGCAACCGGGGCCGTCCAAGCGATCGGATGTTTCTACGGCACCGAAACGCTGTTGTCGATCTTGCGTGAACTTGGCGATACCCCGCTGAAAAAAGACCGAAGCTGGCGAGCAAACGCTCACAAACGCAACGTCATCTTCACCGAACTGGTTCAAGCGACGTACCCATCCGCCGACGAAACGCCGGCCCAGTTTGGCAAGCTAATCAAACAAAAGGACAACCGCGGATTGTTGTCGCCGGAACGGCTGGTGGAGCTAAGTTTTCTGGCACCGCAATGGGCCGAGTTTGCGGCCGAAGCGTTGGGCTGGAAAGGATTTCTGGAGGCGTTTTATTGGTTCATGGCCCACATGCGCTATGTGTATGGCATGGACGAAGTCCTCGAAAATGAGAACGACGTTGATGATGATGACGACGACGTCGATGCAGACAATGAAACGTCGGAATACGAGAAACCACAAAAGCTGTCGGCGTGGGAGCGGCTCATTCGTCAGCGCACTCCACTGACCGAATCCGACCGCAATGACGGCGCGATCGACGTCCAGTGGTTCCATCAGGTGTATGCAGACATCACGCCCAAACAATGGCAGATGATGGCGAACGCGGCAAAGCTTGCCGCCACCCCCGCTGCCGCGAAACGGGCGCAGCTGATCTCCGACGTTTTACTCGGCAAAGCGTCCAAACAATCCTTGGTTGAAGGAATCGAAAAGAAAAACCTCAAGGAAAACGTCCGCCTGTTAGGCCTGCTTCCATTGGCCAAAGGGAAGGCTGCGGCGAACGACTTACTGGATCGATACAGCGTGATGCAGGCCTATCACAAGTATGCCAAAACACTGGGATCGATGTCGCGTCCCGAAGCGCTGCGTTCGGTCGAGATTGGAATGCAAAACTTGGCAAACACCGCCGGCTATCCTGACCCGATGCGTTTGCAATGGGCTCTCGAAGCCGAGAGCACGCAGGACTTGGCCGCGGGGCCTGTGATCGCCACAAAAGACGACGTCGAGCTATCGCTGGAAATCAACTCTGATGCCGAGCCAGAATTGACGATCCGTCGAGGTGACAAAACGTTAAAAAGCGTGCCGACGAAGCTGCGCAAACACAATGAATTCGTCGAACTTCGTGAACGGGCCAAATCGTTACGAACACAGTCGTCACGAATGAACGCGTCGCTGGAACAATCCATGTGCCGCTGCGATGTGATCCGCGGATCAGAATTGGCCGAGCTAGCCAATCACGCCTTGATGTGGCCCAAGATCCAACGACTCGTTTTGATCGGCGAAGGCATCATGGGCTATCCCGACAAAGGCGGCAAAGCCTTGCGAGATCATGCCGGCAAATTGGAGCCGGTCAAGAAAACGGAATCGTTGCGCATCGCCCATCCATATGACTTACTGAAAAGCCGCCAGTGGACCAAGTGGCAACAAGACTGTTTCACTGGTGAACGGATCCAACCTTTCAAGCAAGTTTTCCGCGAGTTGTACGTCATCACGGCGCAAGAGAAGAAGGACAAGGAACACTCGCTTCGTTACGCCGCCCATCAAGTCAATCCACGTCAAGCCAACCGTCTATGGGCCAGCCGCGACTGGACGATGGACGAATACGACGATGTCTTCAAAACGTTCTATCAGGAAAAGTTACGTGTCGAGGTGTCGTTCAATCACGGTATCACGACGCCGCTGCAGTACGAAGGCCTGACGATTGAAGCGGTCACGTTTTATGACCTGACCACAGGGAAACGCGTTCCGCTGACCAAGGTGCCTCCGGTGATCTTTAGCGAAGTGATGCGTGACATGGACTTGGTCGTCAGCGTTGCACATGTTGGCGAAGTCGATCCCGAAGCCACCGCATCCACTGTCGAACTTCGACAACAACTGGTCAAAGAGACGTGTCGGTTGCTGAAGCTGAAAAATGTGAAGGTACAGGATTCTCACGCAGTCATCGAAGGCAAACTCGGCGACTACAGCGTGCACCTGGGAAGTGCCGTCGTGCATCGCATCCCTGGCAGCAGCGTTTGTATCGTTCCCGTGCATTCTCAGCATCGTGGCAAACTGTTCCTGCCGTTCGCCGACAACGACCCTCGAACGGCCGAAGTCGTTTCGAAAGTCTTGCTGCTTGCCAAAGATGACGAAATCCAGGACCCAATCATCCTGGATCAACTTCGTGACATGGCAAAGTAGCCAAAGCGGCTCAATCGTTTCTCATCCAGCTTTCAACGAAACGGCAAAAGTGCCAATGGCCTATCACCTACGTCGCGTCACACGGACTTGGGGCGCACTGACATGCATGTGCTGCATCGGATTCATTTTGATTGGCGAGCGTCCAGCAAAATCGCAAGAGTTGCTGGCCTATCACTTGCACCGAATTGCTGATGGCGAAATCCCATTGCAAGATTGGTACCCGGATCAACGGCCAGCACTACACGAGCAAACCGATCTGATGAGATCGATTCTTGATCAGCTGGACCAGATTGATGAAGACGCGATCCACGAGATCAATCTTGCCTATGCGAATCGAATCATTTTGATCAGTGGCCATCAGGCCCCAAAATCGCTCGAACGCATCGAAACGGTGTGCGATAAACACCAGGCATTCACCGATTTGGTGAACCAAATCAAGTGGGCAGAAACTCCTGATCAAGGAGTCTCTTTCGACATTGAGCACCAAAGCCGCAAGTTTCAGGCGATGGTCTATCTGATCAATCTAAGGACCTTGCTCGAGTACAAGAACGGCAGGACCGACGATGCCTCCAAAACGTTGGCGAGCGGGTTCGCATTTGCACACAACTTGATGCGAACCAACAACGACATCAACCTGCTCGTCGGATACATGTATCAAACCGTTTTGCTGAATGCCGTCGCCGACCTGCAATCGATGGGCTCACCATACATGACTGGTGTGACAGATCGACTGAACAAAAGCTTGGTCACACGCCATACGGTTGACCAAATCCTATGGAGCGTCACCTGCAGCGACCTACCGATTTTGAGCGATCGGCCACGGCAACCGGACGAATGGGTCCGTGATGTCCGTGCCCTCTTTCGAACTTTCAAACAAACGTCGCGAGCCCCAAAATCGCCCGAACAAGCCGAACTGCTCGGACGCCAATTTCAATCGCTAATTTTGGTCGGTCAAAATTTCAAATCGCTGAGTGAACCGATCCAATACGTTTATGGCGGAACGGAAAACGCCGCACCAGCGTTATCAAAACACCTTCTCGACATCCAACAGTTAATCGTCCTACCGGTGTTTGCGAAGTACGTCGAAACCAGACTTGACCGCACCTTCCTCTCACGAGCTCGTGCACGAGTGACTGCAAGGCTGGTCGCAATTGAATGCGTCGAACAAATTCGCCGACAGTCACAAGCACAAGGCGGATGGCTGACACAACTCGAAGCTGACTTCCAGGCATCGATCCCGTTTGCTTCTGGCGAAAACTGGAAACCCGAGGTCACCGTGATCGAAAGTTTCAACGGCTTTCCCGCATATGAAATTCAATTCCCCCAACACAGTTCGCTGGCTTGGTTCACCGAATCGCCAATGGAACCGCTTGCCGTGTCAGTCAATGTCGCAGAGGAACTCTCACGATGAATCGTTCATTCAAAAAATCGTTCGCCGGACGAAAGCGATTGGCGTCGACCTTTGTTGACATGCTTGCCGGCCTGGCGATGTCGGCAACCCTTGTTTCGTTGGTCGCAATCGACCTGCAATCAAGACGCGAAACGGCACGGAATAGCCAGTGCCAAAACAACTTGCGAAACATTGGAATCGCGATCTTCAGTTACCACCGAACCTATCAACACTTTCCGATCCATGGCACCGGAACCCATCAGGAATCATCCGGTACGGCTGGTCACGGTGACGCCGGCAGCAGGGGTGTCGGCGGCCAGGGCGGAGGAAACAACGGCAAGCAACTCAGTATGTTTGTCGGAATTTTGCCGTTTATGGGCCAGCAAGACCTTTGGGATCAGATCAGCCAACGCTCGTCCGATACGGTCCATGGCAAACTTGCCGAAGACGCCTACTGGCCAGCAATGGGGCCTGCGACGAGCCAACGAAACTATCTCCCCTGGATCACCGATCTGTCACTATTGCGATGCCCGACGGATCCTCGCACTGGCGAAATCACGGGGCGCACGAATTACGCGGCTTGCCTCGGGGACGCAATCGATGCGCAGATGGACTCGGCACTTCGCTTTGATCCTATGACCGCATCGTGGAACGTCGATCCGCAGATGGCGGATCGGGTTCGCGCTGCCGCACGAGGGGCATTTGTCTTTCGCGAACGAATGTCATTTGCGGACATCAGTGACGGCCTTTCCAACACGCTCCTCATCGGCGAGATAGCGACCAGCTTGGTGATCGCGACTGCCGAACGACACCCGCTTTACGACTTGGTGCGACATCGGACAACGTGCCCCTACACGGCGGACTGTTTGATTCGTCAGCCGAAGCAATGATGTTTCTTGATCCGCAGCGACCGCGCTATTGGCTTCCCAACGATTCACCGCGAGCTCCCGTCATTCCCACCGCTGTCGACCGCCATCGCGGAATGCGGTGGGCAGATGCGGCGACGGTATTCTCGGGCTTCAACACGATCAGACCGCCAAACAGCACGATCGCTGTCGCGGGAGATGACATCCGCAACCCAACCATTGCGTCAGTGAGCAGCCATCATCATGGCGGCGCCCACGTGCTGCGATGTGACGGATCAACCGACTTCTTCGCCAACTCGGTAGAAGCGGGAGACGCTTGGGGCGGCAGCGTCCGGCTTGGAATGACGGGGCCCTTGTCACCGGGTAGCCCCAGCCCCTTCGGTTACTGGGGAGCGATGGGAACACGAGCGGCAAACGACAGTGATTCTCCACCGCTTTGAAACAGATCTCGGGCGAACATCGAAACGCTACAAGAGCATGCGTGTGAGCTTCGCGACGTGCGGTGAGGCACGAATCCTCAAAAAGATTAATTGACACCTCGCGAGATCACGATATATTAAATCAGAGGTCAATGAGCATGTCGAAAAACGAAACCACTACCGAACCAGTCGCCGAGAAACCGATCGGCAGTCCAGAAGCGTTTGCGGATGCTGCGGAGTGCCTGAAAACACTGGCTCACCCGGTACGGCTGCGGATGGTGCAACTGTTGCTCTTCGGCCGCTACACGGTCGGTGAGATCGCGAAAGACTGCGGGATCCCCGACAATGTCGCGTCGGATCACCTTCGACTGATGCAGCGATGTGGTTTTTTCACGAGTGAACGCGAAGGTCGACGGGTTTATTACCGTGTCGCCGAACCTCACTTGGCGAGCCTCATGAACTGCATTGAAAGCAAGTTTTTACCCGAAGCGAGCAAGAACGCCGGGTAAAATTTTTTCGGTCAATATATCGCAACCTTTCGAACTGTCTACTTTTCGACACTTTGAATCAATGAGGAAATGTGATGGCGACTTTCGAAACAATCACTGTCAGCAAGCTGGCAGAACTTGACGCCCAGAACGGCGTGGAACTGATCGACGTTCGGACTCCGGTGGAGTTTCGCGAGGTTCATGCGACCAAAGCGGTGAACGTCCCACTTGATGAATTGAATCCAACTGCGGTGATGCGGTCTCGGCAGCAGACCGGCAATCACCCCCTGTATGTGATTTGCCGCAGCGGCAATCGATCTGGCAAAGCGTGCCAAAAGTTTGTCGACGCTGGTTTCGCCAATGTGGTCAACGTCGAAGGCGGCACGACCGCTTGGGATGCTGCGGGTCTGCCAGTCGAACGCGGCAAGCGGGCGATCTCGTTGGAACGTCAGGTACGAATCTGCGCGGGTCTGATCGCGTTTGTCGGATCGGCACTCGCTCTTGCGACGGGGAACGTTTACTGGGCGGGGATCCCGGCGTTCATCGGCGCGGGGCTGACCTTTGCCGGCGTGACGGACACCTGCGGAATGGGAATGATCCTGGCCAAAATGCCTTGGAATCGATGTGGAGGCGGAACGTGTTCGGCCTAGCCATCCTGTTCGGAGCAGTCGTCGGGTTTGCGCTCGGATTGACCGGCGGGGGCGGGGGTGTGTTCGCGGTGCCGCTCCTGGTTTACGGCTTGTCGGTGGCACCCCGTGAAGCCGTCGGCGTGTCGCTGGCTTCGGTTGGCGGAACGGCACTGTTTGGCGTGACACCACGGCTATTCCGTGGCGAGGTTGAATTGCGAACGGGTTTGTTATTTGCGATCGCTGGCATGATTGGTGCCCCGATCGGCAACTATCTCTCGGGCCTGATCCCGGAGAACGTTTTGCTGATCCTGTTTGGGCTGCTGATGTTTGTGGTCGCTTGGCGGATGTGGGCAAAATCGCGCCAAGCGGCCACGGCCAAACCGGCCAGCGATCCGGTGGCCAAGGAAACGTGCGAGCCTTCGACCTGTCAGCGTGACCAAGACGGTCGCCTGCGATTGACGTCGAAGTGTGCAGTGCTGCTCGCCGGAGTGGGACTGATGACGGGCGTGTTGTCGGGCATGTTTGGTGTCGGCGGCGGCTTCGTGATCGTCCCTGCCTTGGTGCTGTTCAGCGGGATGGCGATTCATCAGGCGGTGGCAACATCGCTGATGGTGATCGTCTTGGTCAGTATCAGCGGCGTTTCGTCGTACGTCAGTTCGGGCAGCGAACTGTCCTGGCAACTGGTACTGCAATTCATGATCGGTGGCTTTGCGGGAATGTGGGTCGGAGGCTTGGTCGCAAAGCGATTGAAAGGGGCAACCTTACAAAAGGTGTTCGCTAGCGGGGTGATCTTGGTAGCGATCTTTGTGATTTCAAAATCAATGCTGCTTACCAATTAGGCGAGCGATTTCAGTCGAGGAGAATGACGATGTTGTTGAAATATTTTTACGATAAGAAACTCGCCCACGCGTCGTACATGGTCGGTTGCCAGCGTGCCAAGGTTGCAGTGATCGTCGACCCCGGTCGTGACATCGAACCCTACTTGGCAGCGGCCAAACAGGAAGGCGTCACTATCACCGCCGTCGCCGAAACGCACATCCATGCGGATTACGTTTCCGGCGCACGTGAAATGGCCGATCGAATCGGTGCCAAGCTGTATCTGTCCGACGAAGGCCCGGCAGAATGGAAATACCAATACGCGTCACAGTACGATCACCAGCTACTGCACGACGGCGATTCGTTTTTGATCGGTAACATCAAGTTCGATGTGCTGCACACCCCCGGACACACCCCCGAAAGCATCTCGTTTTTGCTGACCGACCAAGGTGGCGGCGCCGACAAGCCGATGGGGATTTTCACGGGCGACTTTGTGTTTGTCGGATCGATCGGCCGCCCCGATTTGCTCGAACAAGCGGCAGGACTTGCCAACACCGCCGAACCGGGCGCCCGTGATCTGTTCAAGTCTGCCGAGCGTTTTAAGACGCTGCCTGAATACCTGCAGGTCTGGCCGGCGCATGGCGCGGGCAGCGCATGCGGTAAAGGCTTGGGTGCGATTCCTTCGTCGACCGTGGGCTATGAAAAACGGTTCAACCCGGCGTTGCAATTCACCGACGAAAACGTGTTCGTCCAATACATTCTCGATGAGCAACCGGAAGCGCCAAAGTACTTTGCGGTGATGAAGCGAGTGAACAAAGAGGGCCCCGCAATCATTGGTGCCGATTCGAACGTGTCTTACTTGGATACCGCAAAGATCCAATCGGCGATCGCAGACGGCACCGTGATCGACACCGTTGCCTCGGACATCTACCGCGAAAAACACGTCGCAGGCACAGTCAACATCCCAACCGGAATGCTGGCCGCGTGGGCCGGATGGCTCGTCGACTATTCCAAACCGGTGTACCTGATCACCGAAAATGGCGACGCGGACAATCGCGAAGTGGCCGAGGCGATCATGGTGCTGCAAAAGATCGGCATCGACAAAATCACGGGACTGTTTCAGCGTGATGCGTTGATCGACGACGAACTGGTTTCACAGTCCTATCCCACCGACACCCCGGAAAACTTGGCGCCGACCATCGAATCAGGACAAGTCAAGCTGATCGACGTCCGCAGCGACTCGGAATGGCAAAGCGGGCATATCGCGAAGGCCGAACATCGATTCCTTGGGCGATTGCCAGACAACGTTGATGACCTGCCTCAGGACAAACCGATCGTCGTGCAATGTCAAAGCGGTGCACGTTCTTCGATCGCGGCCAGCGTGCTGCAAGCGGAAGGCTATCAAGTGATCAACATGACCGGCGGTTACACGAAGTGGGTCGACTCCGGTTTGGAAGTGGTTCAAGACGACCAAGCTGACTGCGAAGCAAGTTGTCACGTTTGATTGAGGCCAAAACGCTTTTGCACGTTTTCGAGGGCTTTCGAATGAACGCCCTCTGAACCGTCCAAGGTCTAGACGACGAGCGACTGAAGCGCTGTGTGAACCGCTGCCGATTCGCATGCGAAGTGAATCGAACGCGGTTCCGTCGCTTCGATCGTGATCCAAAGCGTCTCAGGTGGCATCACCGCTTGGACCTTGTCCGCCCATTCGATCAAAACCCAAGCGTCGGTGTCGTCAAAGAGTTCTTCGACACCGAGTTCCAAGAACTCGTCTTCATCATGCACGCGATAGGCATCCATGTGGTGCAAGGTGATCTCGCCAGCGCCAATCGTCGCTTGGTAGCTGGACAACAGCGTAAACGTCGGGCTGGTGACGTCGTCGGAATCGACTCCGGCGGCTGCGGCCAAGGCCTGCACGAACGTGGTTTTCCCAGCACCAAGCGTCCCCACCAACCCGACCGTCAACGGCTTTGGCAGATGCCGAACCATCCGCTCGGCAAGTTGATGTAGCTTGGGCAGGTCGATGTCGTTGAGTTGCATGATCAAAACGCCAAACGGCGAGACTCCAACATCGATGTTGCATCCGCCTCCAATGCGTTTGAGGCGGAACGGAATCACAATGTAGTGGATCTTGTGAAAGATCCGGATGAGGTAGTGGATCTTGTGAAAGATCCCTTTGGGGGACAATGCAGAACTGGCGGGATCTTTAACAAGATCCACTACAGTACGCAGCGGGATCTTTAACAAGATCCACTACGGTATGCTGCGGGATCTTTGACAAGATCCACTACGGTGCTCTGACTGGATTAGGGAATCAACCAGAAGGCACCGCTCATGAATGCGCCTTGCGCCAGGGCTCCACGTGCACTGACGGGAACCGGTGGGACGATCCACGGTGCACAGTTTCCGGGTCGATAGTACCCGAGGGCGTAGACACATTCGTCGGGCGGATGGATGCCCATCTTGTAGGGCAGCACTGCGATGTTGGCGAAGAAGTGTGCCGACGAAACGACAGGTTGCAACAATGGTCCGGCCGAATGACCGTAGCGTTCCAAGTTGACTTCTTCGAAGTAACGTGGCTTGCTGCAGGCGTTGGACGCTTTGTACGTCATCGTGATGGGTGCCCAGTTTCGCGGTGTGTACGCGACCTGTTCCACCAAGCATTCTTTCGGTAGGCCCCAGTTCTCGGCCAAGTACCCCAAGTCGCCTTCGCTGAGACGATTGACTGGCAACTCTTGTCGTGAGCCGGTTTCGCTTTCGATGATGACTTGCTCGTAGGCCAAACCGACCAGTTTGCCACGTGCGACTTCTTCGCCACCGAGGTTGCGCCAAGCGCGAACAGACTGACGTCGCTCGAACTTCTCACGCTGCTTTTGGTAGTCTTCCGGATCGAACAGATCGGGACGGAACGGCGGGCTGGGATCCAACGAAATCGTGTCGATCGTCTCGCGTTTGATGCGATCACGAAAGTCTTCGCACGACAACTCGTTCGAACGCAACATCGAAGTGTCGTTGTATGCGCCGTTGTTGAAGCGATCGTTTAGGTTCTCGCGAGTTCGGTTCGGAAACGCGTTGCCCGATGGCAGGTCACTCGGTGATGGCTGGCCATTATCCGATCGGTCCGATTGCATCGGCGGGGTAAAACGGAAGTCATCATCGGGTCCGTCGTTGCCCAAGTCACCCGGCGATTGCATGTCCGCTG
The DNA here is from genome assembly GCF_002251265.1 of Rhodopirellula sp. MGV. NCBI lineage: Bacteria > Pseudomonadati > Planctomycetota > Planctomycetia > Pirellulales > Pirellulaceae > Rhodopirellula > Rhodopirellula sp. MGV. The sequence continues at coordinate 57,791 of NZ_NPDI01000012.1, forward strand.
GCGGAAGGATTTGCTCGGGCTGTGGCGCGGGCACTTCTTCGGCTGGCTGCTCGGGTGCGATGCTGGGATCACTCAGCAAACCTCGAAGTGACGAATCGTTCCCTGGAGACTGCGACGGCATCGGCAACTCCGGAGCCGGCAACGGGATCTGATCAGCGGCTGGTGCCGATGGGTCAGGCAAGTTGCGATTTCGGAACGGGTTCGCGGGGGTATCGTCGGTTTGTTCAGCCGTACCTGGCAACGAATCGGGCAGTCCGAATCCGCTTGGCGCCGCGGCATCATCGGTTTGCGGATCAGGAACTGGAATCGGTACCGCCGCCAAACGGGCTTGCGCGGGTGCGGCTTGTGTTCCGTCCGCGAACGGATCATTGAAAAAGTCTTCGGGGCGTGGCAAGCGTTCTTGCAACTGATTTTGCTGGATCGGAGCCGCGTCACGACGGTAATTGGCAACCGGCCCGCGCTGCGGCTGGCCGAGACCGCTTTGACCGCTAGCAGTATGTGCGGTTTGCTGAATCGCACCGCGGTTCACTTGGCTGGCGAACGCGTTGCGATCTTGGAAATCGCTTGCAACCTGATGGCTTGCCGGTCGGACAGCCTGTTCGGCACCGTAGCCAGGGCTTGCGTAGGCGGCGTTTGCGACTTGACCGACACCCGTTCGACGGACGATCGTCATCGTCGAATTTGCCGCAGCCTGATTTGCGGCAGGACTTGCGGTACGAGCAGGCTCGGCGAAGACGTCGTGCTGCGGCACATGCACGGGTGCCGGCGCGATTTGAGAGCTTTTTCGCCAGCGAAGATTCCAGCCGGGTTCGGTTTCCGGCGAGGCTTGGCGAGTGTTGGGCTGCTGGGCATAAGCGAGATCGCTGAGCGCCAATTCGCTCAGCGGTGCCAGAGCTACCAATGCGGCCAACACCATGCGAGATGGCCGCGCGAGGCTTTGGTTAGCCTGCGTCGGAAGACCCGACATCGGGACTGTAGTTGGGCGCTTCTTGCGTGATCGCAATGTCATGCGGATGGTTCTCCCTTACCGTCGCGGCCGAAACGCGGATGAACCTTCCATCCCGCTTCAGCTCTTCGATCGTCCTTGTTCCCAAATATCCCATGCCCGCACGCAAGCCGCCGACCAGTTGGTAGACGTAATCGCTGAGCGGACCTTTGTAAGGCACACGGCCTTCAACGCCTTCGGGGACAAGCTTTCCTGCTTGCACGCCTTTCTGGCGGTATCGATCGCTGCTGCCTTTGACCATGGCACCCATCGATCCCATGCCACGGTACGCCTTAAAGGTTCGACCTTGGTAAAGGATCACTTTGCCGGGGCTTTCGGCCAATCCGGCAAACAGGCTGCCAATCATCACGGTGCTGGCACCAGCAACGATGGCTTTCGTAATGTCACCGCTAAAGCGAACGCCGCCGTCGGCGATGACAGGTATGTTTTGTTTCTTTGCGACCTCGGTCGCTCGCATGATCGCGGAGATCTGCGGCACGCCGACACCGCTGATAACGCGTGTCGTGCAGATCGAACCGGGGCCAATCCCAACTTTGATGGCATCAGCACCGGCTTTGATCAGGGCTTCGGCACCTTCTGCCGTCGCGATGTTGCCCGCGATGACATCAATGTCCCAACCCTTTTGTGCCTTAATCTCTTTGACCGTCTCGACCACGTTTTTACTGTGGCCGTGAGCCGAATCGACGACCAGCAAGTCAACGCCTTGCTTGATCAACTGTTCGGCACGGACCAAATCGCCAACCCCGATGGCTGCTCCGACACGCAAACGACCTTGCGAATCTTTGCAAGCACGAGGAAATCGCTTCATCATGTCGATGTCGCGAATCGTAATAAGACCCGTTAGTTTCCTATCTTCGTCAATCAGCAAGAGTTTCTCGACTCTTTTTGCCGTTAAAATTCGCTCAGCTTCCTCAAGCGTTACATTCCCCGTTCCCGTCACCAGATTCTCACAGGTCATGACCTCAGAAACTGGGAGATCTGGGTCTTCTAGGAATCGCAGGTCACGCCGGGTGAGAATTCCGGCGAGCGTACCGTTCTCATTGACGATCGGAATCCCCGAGACGTTTGCTTGATCCATCAGCTCTGCAGCCCGGCCAACCTTTTCACCCGGCGGCAGGGTAACAGGGTCGACGATGATGCCGTTGGCCGATCGCTTGACCTTGAGGACCTCTTCCGTCTGATGCTCGGTGGAGAGGTTTTTATGGATGATGCCCAGACCGCCCTCTTTCGCCAAACCGATCGCCATTTCGGCTTCGGTGACGGTGTCCATTGGGGAGGACAGCAAGGGGATTTGCAGGCGAATGCGTTGCGTCAGATGGCTGCTAACATCGACTTCGCTAGGAACAACTTCACTGTATCGCGGCTCCAGGAGAACATCATCAAAAGTGACGCCGCTGTAGCTGATTTTCTCTTCAAACATGCCGAACCTGTCACGCTGAAGGCCAAGACGTGGGGAAAAGCCCGGCAGTATGACTGTTTCGACGCGATCACGGAAGAGCCGCGTTTCTGTAAGGCCGACAAGACTTCCATTGGCGGGGAATTAATGCCGGGGATGCGTCATCAGTCATCACACCGGTGCCTAATGGACTAGAGTGGAAATTCGTCTTCGGCAGCGACTTCTGCGTAGAGCGGCATGTGCCGGTAATAAACTTCCAGGATCATCGTCGCGAACGAGGTCAAACACAAGCGACCACTATCGGACAGGTGAGTGACGTCGGGAAAGAACCAACTGCCTTTCGCGCCGCGTGTTTGGTCTTGAGTTTCGACCAACCAATCACGGAGTTCCGTGTTGAACGTGTCCCATTCTTTGCCGCCGTTGTGCCGCAAGACCTGGGCGGCATAGTAATCGTAGTACAGGTCGTCTTTGCGGACACCAGTTGTGGCGAGGTGCTGAACGCCAAGCTTGATTCCAGTGTGGTTTTTATCCCACCCCGTGTACATCCTGCAGAGAAGCCCGACGGCAGAGGTCCCGGGGCGAAAGTTCTTTGCCGGTTCCACATAGCCATAGGTTGACCCCTCGTCACTGCTGACGTTCCCTAGAAACACCGTTGCACCGGGAATGGCGTTGGGAGGCAAAATCAAGTGTCCCATGTGACCGCTTTTGAGCGCCATCACCTGCCATCCGACGACCGACGTGTCACCGCCGTCTTTGTCCCGAAAACCGTAACGCCATCCGCCGTCACGGCATTGGGCGAGTCCGATGTAGTTCAAGGCAGCTTGGGCAGGGCCGGCCAACTCCGGATCACCGGTCATCGCATAGGCTTCGCACAAGGTGATCGCGACGAGTCCATGGTCGTACATCGATCCACCACCGCGGTAGTCGATGTACGGCAACCCGCCTTCCTTACCGGGCTTTCCGTTCTGAACCAAGAATCGCAATCCTCCCATCACAACGGGACTGAATTCTCCGTTGACGTGCGTTTGTCCTGCACCGAGAAACGGCAACAGTGCCAGAGCCGTGGCGGCATTGAATTGCTTGGCACGGATTGGGCTTTTACATCCGTTTCCGCAGGCACCGTTGCAAACGATTTCGTGCTGAAACGTCCACGCACCGGCATTCGGACCGACTTTGATTTGGTGACGCGAGAACCATTTAAGAGCTTCGGTTACTGCGGCCTCGCTGCTTTCGGTGCCACCATATTCGCGAAGCAGTTTCTTTTTCATGTCCGCCGAACGACTGGCAGTCGCCTGCATGTTCATCGACGCCATGGACTGCAACGATGTTGCAGCAGGTGCCATGTCGAGTGAGAAGTCACTCATCTCGAGCGGGACAGCGGCGATGTCCATGATCGGCGTTTCCATCGCGACCGGTTCGACAACGTCGACGGGATCGGTGATTTCGACTTCTTCAGAAACCGGTTCGGACTCTTCGATCTCTCCGGGGTCGAAATCTTCGATCGACAACTCTTCAATCTCGGGACCGTTGTCTTGGCTGCTCGAAGCGGTCAGGACATTCACAATTTGGATCGGATCGGCAATCGATACCAAACCCAACACGACCAAGATCAAGATATGAACGAGCGCACTGACCAACCAAGCCGGCATCGCTTGAAACAACACGAATCGTCGGTCGGTACCTAACGACTCGGTGTCATCGGAGCTGGCGGGTGCGGATGCGTCAGAGCGAGTTAACTCGTTCGGATCAGCCGTCGTGCTCACAGAGAGTAGTTCCTGAAAAGATAAGGCAGCAATGGGCGGACACCTCCCCCCATGCTGTTGTTAACGGTTCTCAACAATGAATTGTACTCAACCGCTAAAGAATCTGACGGAATCAATGTGAAGCTGGGGTCAACCTTCAGGCGAAACGATCGGGTCCTTTCGATTCTCTACACGTTGCGGTTCAAAGTCGGCGATCTGTTTGAGGTAGCTTGGAACCGCCTCGCGGAAGCGTTCGTTTAGACGGACCTTCGCCTTACCTGGCAAAACGCCCACCCAGCCATCGAGGGGATCGACTGCAACCTTGAACTCGGGAAACCGATTGCCGGTTGGGTCTGACCACTTCAATACGATCAGTTCCGATTGTGGTTCATGATTGAACCCTTCGTCGACAACGCTGTCCCAGTCATAGCTGCGATCATCAAGAAACATGTGACGTAAATGTCCCAGCCCGGGCATTCCGCTCAAGCGAACCGATGCGACCGGCTCGCCATCATCGTTGGGGGGTGGAAACAGCTCGATCTCTTCGGCCAGTTGAAACGCTGTGACGACCTGTTCCCCCCAAAATTTAGTGGTCTGTTCGGACTTCGTACGACGTGCCCAGATGCTGAGCCCGCCACCGACGATACCGAACGCGATCACGAATAAGCCCAATAAGATCCCTCGCTTGGTGATTTTCACACGAGGGTCGTTGTATTTGTCCGAGTGTGGATCACTACTCGCGACGCCGGACTGTGAATCATCGGGCCGCTCGTCGGATGGAGAATGCATGGGTTAAACTGCCTCGTTTTCAGCCCGTGGGCTGAACTGCCGAATTTCGCTCGACCAATCCTACCGCTTAAAACGCCCAAACGAATTGCAACATGGAATCCAATCTGGCCGCCCAAGCCGGCGAAACGACTGTTTTGGTCGACTTAGAAGATCGTAGTTATCCAATCCACATTGCCTCCTCGGCAACCGGGCGCTTTGCCGCGATGGTCAAAAACGCAGTCGGAGACCTGACGCACGCGGTTGTTATCTACGACGAAGCCGTCACCTCGCTCGCCGATGCGCTTTGCGAACCACTGCAATCGGTTTCTCAACGGATCGACCGCTTTGCCGTCCCCTCTGGCGAAACAAGCAAATCAGTCAAGCAGTACGAAACACTGCTCGAACAGATGCTTCAATGCGGATCGGACCGCAAGAGTGTTGTGTTCGCCGTTGGCGGCGGAGTGATCGGCGACCTTGCAGGATTCGTCGCGGCATCTTTCGCACGCGGTGTCCGTTTCGTGCAAGTTCCAACAACGTTGTTGGCAATGGTCGACAGCAGCGTAGGAGGGAAAACAGGAATCAACCTGTCTGGTGCCAAGAACATGGTGGGCGCGTTCTGGCAACCGGAACTCGTTTGGATTGACACCGAAGTGATGCGAACGCTGCCAGACCGCAGTTACCTCAGTGGCTTGGCAGAAGTGGTGAAGTATGGCTTGATCGATGACGCGGAGTTTTTCGAGTACTTGGAAAGCAACGCCGAAGCACTCGTCAAACGCCAAACCAAAGAGCTGCAGTTTTCAATCGCGCGAAGCTGCCAATCAAAAGCCAACGTGGTCCGCGAAGACGAACGCGAAACCAGCGGACGCCGCGCGATCTTGAATTACGGCCATACCTTCGCACACGCGATCGAAGCGACCGCCGGATACGGAACGTTGCTCCATGGCGAAGCCGTTTCAATCGGCATGCAGATGGCCGCGTCGCTGGCAATTGATTTGGGACTTTGCGACGCAAGCGTTTTAGAACGACAAACGGAATTGCTGAAGCGATGTGAATTGCCGATCCGTTTTCCGGCAGCAGACATCGACGCGATGATCCCAGTGATGATGCGTGACAAGAAAGTCGCCCACGGCAAACTGCGATTCATCTTGCCGCGCGGGATCGGCAAAGTCGACTTGGTTGGCGACGTCGACCAGTCCGCCGTGAAAGCCGCCATCGAAGCCCACCGCTAAGAGCTTGCCAACGATCGGGTGACCCAATGCTGGATCGAGTAGACTGTTGTGCGAGTGAATTCTCGCGCGAGCGGCTTTGGATAGTGTGCCCGCCCGCCAGTCCCAATCGATTTGCCAGATCGGAATGCCATGCGAACGACGCTTGTGATGTTGGTGGCACTGTTGTGCTCGACGCCAACACTTGCCGACCAGCCTGCCGATGAACCACGCCCGAATGTGCTATTCATTTTCCTAGATGACTTCGGTTGGCGTGACGCCGGTTTCATGGGCAGTGACTTTTATGAAACGCCTCACCTGGATTCACTTGCTGCCAAAGGCATGGTGTTTACCAATGCATACGCGGCCGCTGCGAACTGCGCCCCGTCGCGTGCAAGCTTGCTGTCGGGACAATACACGCCCCGGCACGAGATCTATAATGTGGGGACCAAGCGGCGTGGAAAGAAAACGCATGGCCGGCTGAAACATATCCCCGGCACCGACACGTTGCGGCCCGACATCAAAACGTGGGCCCAATGTGCCCAAGATGCCGGATACCGAACCGGCACGATCGGTAAGTGGCACCTCAGCGATGATCCGCTGCCCTACGGGTTCGATTTCAATTTCGCGGGGACTCATGGCGGCGGCCCACCACAAGGTTACTTCCCGCCGCATGGCAACATCAAAGAACTGAAAGACTCGCCCAAAGACGAGTACTTAACGCGGCGTCTAACGGACGAAGCGATCAAGTTCATCAGCCAGGAACCCGACCAGCCTTGGTTTTTGTACCTCACACACTTTGCCGTCCACACGCCGCTGCAAGGCGAACCTGACTTGGTTGCAAAGTACGACAGCAAGCCCAAAGGCACACTGCATGACCATGCGGTGATGGCAGCGATGATTGAAGCGGTCGATCAGGGCATCGGCCGATTGATCGAATCGCTCGATCAATCAGGGCAAACCGACAACACCGTGATCGTGTTCACAAGCGACAACGGTGGCTACGGACCGGCGACATCGATGGATCCGCTAAAAGGCTACAAAGGAACCTACTACGAGGGCGGCATTCGCGAGCCGATGTTTATCGTCTGGCCTGGCATCACCAAACCAGGATCGACTTGCGATGTCCCGGTGATCAACGTCGATCTGTATCCGACGTTTTGTGAAATCACCGGCGCCGAACCGCCTGACCAAGTCATGGATGGCTGGAGCTTAAAACCGCTGCTAACCGGCGAACTGACCAACGAGGGAGTACACGGATTCACGCACCGTTCGCTTTACTGGCACTTCCCAGCCTACCTGCAAAGCTATTCGCGAATCGACGGACAGCGTGACCTGCTCTTCCGCAGTCGTCCGTGCAGTGTGATCCGCAGGGGACGCTGGAAACTACACGAGTATTTCGAAGACCGCGACTTACCAGGTGGTGGGCTGGAGCTTTACGACTTGCAAACCGATGTCGGTGAATCAACGAACCTCGCCAATTCTAATCCAGAGGTCCGCGATCGCTTGCACAAGGAACTTCAACAATGGCGACGCAACTCACACGCACCGGTACCCACCGAACCCAATCCAAACTTTGATGCCGACGCAGAACGCAAGGACATCGCGAAGCTGCTTCAAAAACAAAAACAGGATTAACGCAGCCGCACGATCACCAGCGTGATTCCATTTGCGAAACAATCCGGCCTGCCAACTGTTCGATCGCTTGCAAGTTTGCGGTATCAATCGATTGGCCAGCTTCCGGCACGAAGCGGGCGTTTTGGCTGAATCCGGTCATGTCCACATCGCTGGACACGATGCTGTTTTGCATTAACGACTGGCCGTGGCGGTTGTTCCAATTCGCATGCACAGTGATTGCCGTGTCGAGCGCTCGTGGGTCATCACTGAGCACTTCAGTAAGCACGGTTTTGTTTTGCATGACAATCTTGCACGACAAAACCGAGTCAGCCAGTGGGCTGCTGACGACCTTGTACGGCGTGCGTCGCTCGACTTCACGCACCAATGCTTCGGTCAGCTGTTTCCCCAAGTCTGGCCGAAACGTTTCGTTGCGAACCACGGGAATATGGACCGTACGTACGCCCGCCGGATAAAGTGCGTCCGCACCGAAACGATACGATGCACAGCCGACCGGCAACCACACCAACGCCAAGGCGATCAGCATCAGGCGGCAACGCATCGGCAATGTTGAAGGTGAGAAATGACTGTCCATCGCGACTACCTATCGAAAAATCGATCCGCTGGATGTTGTCTCGTTTTCTTCCGAAGTGCCTTCAGAAGACTGTTGGTTTTCCACCGTGACCAGTGGTGCCGATTGCTTGGCCGAGGGGAATACCTTGGTCATGAACGCCAGCGGGCGATCAGGTGACGTGGGCAGGTCTTCGATTTGAGCCAAGGTAGTGCGTGCCTGTTCGGCTTGCGGTGCGGACGGATGGTCACGCAGCAGCTTGCGATAGAGCTCCGACGCCGCACCGTACTCGTGCTGCTTTTCGCGGATGCCCGCACGGAAGGCCAGCTTTTCGGCCTTGTGATAATCGATTTCCGCCGCGGCACGGGCGACCATGTCGGCGTACTTCTGCTCTTTCAGCTTGTCCGGAAAACGGCGGCGTGTTTGCTTGACCAACGAGTCCGCTTCTTCCAACATTCGCTCGCTATAAAGCGGTCCTGCATAGACTTCCAATTTGCAACGGATGCCGAGCAGGTGTGCCAAGAACAGGTGATCGCTATCGCTGAACGTTTCCCGCAAGTCCGTCAGAAACTCATCGGCTCGTTCATAGTCTTTTCGGCGGATGTACTCCGCAGCCGCAGCCATGGTGGCGTCGTCGGCAAGCTTGCCCGTCGGATCATCGTAGCGGATCTGGTCCAACACACGAACCGCGTGGCTGGCCGCGTCACGCATCGGACGCTTATCGTCAAAGAAGTTCAACGTGTACCATGACTCGTTGCCCGACTTGTCGATGTCGATCCAATACTTGCTGATCGAAAACAGGCGTGATGCGGCACGATCAGTGTGACGGTTGCGAGGGAATTCTTTTTGCAAGTTTTCGAACGCGTCACGTGCGTTGTTCAAATCGTCTGCAAAGAAATACGACTCGCCTTGCATGAACAATGCGTCTTGATGGATCGCCGAACCCGGTGCTTCCTTGGTCGCTTTCTTGAACAGCTTTGCGGCGCGAACGAATTCGTCCGCACGCTCCTCCTCCGGAGCATTCATGGCTTCACGAAAGATTCCATCCGCTTCGCGATACAGCTCTTTGGCTTTGGAAAGGTCTTCGGTGGTCTTGCCGGTGACGAATCCAACGAGGTGGTTGGAACCGAATCGATTGGTGCCGGTCGAGCGTTTTGAGCGTCCCTCGGTTTCGCGGACTGGCTGCTCGGCTTCCTCAGCCGCCGCCTTCTCGGCTGCTGCGGCTGCCGTGAACGGCAATGGCGGAAAGAACCGCTGCTTGCTATCGCTGCTGCCGAAGGTCTGGCAACCGGTGGCACAAGCCAACAGCGTCGCGCAGGCCATCAACACCAAGTCGGCCGGTGCGTGACGATCGATTGGATTTCGGTACTTTTCAATGACGATTCGATTCATTCGTCCGGTTCCATCCGGGCGGGCAGAAAATGTTGCATCCGAGGCATCGTGCCAAGGATTGCTTGTATGTATCGGTTCAGCATGCTGCGCAATTCGCCATAAACTGGTGCGGAAACGCGGACCGGTTGGCGAGTGTGCGGTGCTAGCATTACCTCAAGTTGTTCGATGCTTTCCAAAGCCAAGTTGATAATCGACATTTGGCGGCTTCGACACGATTTGCAAACGACGCCCCCTGCGAACGGTGCGAAGGGCAAACGGCCAAGCCGTGGCACGACGTTTCCACAGTCCGCGCAGCTTCGGGTGGTCGGTGCGTGACCGAGCAACCGCAATGCGGCGCAATCAAACCCCAACAGCGCGGTGGCTGGATTTCCCGTCCCATCGATTTGGCCCAGGGCATCCAGGGCGGCATCGTAAAGTGCCGGGTGAGGATCATGATTGTCTGTCAAAAGTCGAAGCATTTCGGCGATGTAATACCCCGCGTACAGACGCTGCAGTGATTTTTCGGCTCCACGAAAACGCCGTTGGAGCTTGGCCTCGGTCAACAGATCGAGCGCATCGGAACTTTTCCGAATCAGCACTACACGACAGACGGCTAGCAGGTCAAGCGAACCTTCGAAGGAACTCTTCGGCCGGCGAGCCCCTTTGGCGAGGGCCGCGATTTGCCCAAAGTCACGTGTCAGCAGGTGGACGACCAAACTGGTTTCGCTGAATTCGATCGTCCGCAACACGATCGCCGTCGTCTGTTCGGCGGCCATCTAGAGCTCGTCGTCTTCGCCCAACTCGCCAAGGGAGGCGAGAAATTCGCTCATCTCGGCAGCCGCATGGCTGTCGTTTTGGGTGCGAGCCTGATCGATGCCATCCCGCAGTTGTGTCCGTGCCTGGTCAACGCGTCCCAGGTCCACCAGTTGCTGCGCGGCCATGAAGTAAGCGGGAACATAAGGCGGCGAATCGCTGGTCAGTTCCGACAGTTTTTCCAGACTGGCGTCGTGGTCGCCTTCTTTCCGCAGCTCCATCGCCAAGCTGTACCGCAGAAATGTATCGCCGGGTTCATCGGCAAGCATCTCGAGAATTTTTTCTTTGCGCGACATCTCTGTTTAAAACTCCTTCTTCCAGCGTTGGCCGCCGCCGATATGTTCGAATTGCAAGGTTGTAAGCTGTTCGGCAAGCGTTGAATCTTCTGAATCGATGACCGTTTCGACGCGGAACACACAGCGCGTAGCCATCGATTGGACCATCACCGAAACCAAGAACACTTCGGCCGGATTCAGCTCGCCAGGCGTTTCGATCACGGACAAATCCAAAATCGCTTCGCTGCAGCTCATCACCTGGGCTTCGGGGTCGCTGAGCCATAGACGGCAATTGGCCAGGCGGTCACCGTTGCGATGGTTCACCAGCTGGTAATGCTCGATATCCATGTGCGCCATCGCGGACGCATAGCGTGATTGCTGTGGGACAACGCCGCTGCATTCGCTGCGTGTGGTTCGGCGGAACTGCATCATTTCACGATTGACCGGCGGCCGATATGGCGCTGTCGTTACCGCCAGCCGAGTGTAGCTTCCCCAAGGCCGGAAACCGTGACGTGACAGCAACGACGAAACCCGCACGTCATAATCAGGAATGCCGACCCCATGCCCGATCGGTGGTAGGCCGACATAGCCACACTGCTGATCGCGAAGCGGGCCAGCCAAAATGGAATGACATCCCAGCGCCGCCATCCGGTCCATCGCCGCGAGCAGCAAATCATCACAGCATTCCAGACCAGCGGGGGTAAAGCAGATCGCTGAAAGGATCGCAACGTCTTCCACCGGCTCGTCGCTTTCCGATTCGTCGAACCTCCCAGGCCGGGTGAAATGGCACCAGGCTTCGACTTTGCCGTTGATCACCGCAACGAGCAACTCGCGACTGGAAAAAAACATCCGCGAAAGGATCGCCCTCTCAATGATTGTTGTACTAATCGGGGGAGGGGTACCTGTCGCGGACCAATGTTGGCTCCAAACCCTGGCAAGGTCGGGAAGGTCAGCGTTGCAGAAGTCGCGGATTTCGGGCATTTGACGTAAGAAACTTCTCTGATCAGATTACCGAGGCGATCGGAATCCGGTTAAATCACCGGTGTGCAAACGAAAAGCACGAGCGGGGCGGTGGGATGAGCGCGTCCGATTCTCATCAACGCATCACGGTGCTGTTCGGATCGCCACTTAACGGCCAGCATACTGATTTCACATCCATTTGGTTACCGCCCTAGTTCGTCGCGATGACTGTAGATGCACTTCAATCCGACCCGCCCGACAGCCCCGACGATGTCGTCCGCCCGGTTTTGCCGGTCGATGTTCGAGTTCGCCAAGGCGGATGGATTTTTATCGCGTCGTTGCTCGTCTTCTTTGTCACCAGCATTCTACTGTACGGTCTCTATGCCTACAGCCGTTGGGATGACCGCCACAGTCAAATCGAGCTGCCTGGCGCATTTCTGATCAGCACCGTCTGCCTGCTATTGATCAGCGTTTTGGTTCATTCGGCAACAAAAACGGTTCGTCGCGACCGCATTGGAAAAACTGCGATCTTGCTGGCCGCCAGCAGTCTGGCCGCCATCCTGTTTACCGTGCTCCAGTGCTGGGCGATGCTAAAAATGCTGCTCGGCCCCCAGTCCTTTGCCGGAACAGGACAAGGTGTCGCCGGCATGGTCATCGTGCTAGCAGTTTTGCATGCATTGCATGTGCTTGGCGGAATCATCGCCTTGGGAATTGTTTCGGCGCGCACTGCGCTCGGACACTACGATCACGAGCGACATTGGCCGGTCGACTATGCGGCCCAGTACTGGCATTTCTTGGATATCGTGTGGCTTTGCATGATGCTGGCGTTTTGGCTGACAACTGGCGGATTTCAGTTTTAGTTCGGCCGCCGCATCAATCTTTACGCCAACGGCCCGCCTCTCGTACACTCGCGAGGCTTTGATGCAGCAACGGATTCTGCTGGACGCACACAAGCCACTGCCCAGTGGCGTGTTTGTCCGAACTCGCCAAGCACCGGGTCTCGCCAAGGAAGGGCCGAATGTACCGCTGGTTACTCTGCTTTCGTTACCTAAAAACACGCTACATCGCGTTGGCGTCGATCATTTCTGTCACGCTCGGTGTGGCAACGTTGATCGTCGTGAATGCCGTGATGAGTGGCTTTTCGGTGGAGATGCATGAACGGCTTCACGGCTTGGCGTCCGACATCATGATCGAATGTCATGCCACCGGCGGCATGCCAGATCCTGAAGGCCATCTGCGTGAAATCGAACGGATTTGCGGACCTGCGATCGTCGGATCATCGGTCAGCGTCAGTGTTCCCGCGATGCTGGGAATTGATTTCCGTGGCCAACAAATCGGTCGACACGTCAACCTGATCGGCTTGGACCCAGAAACGTACAACCGCGTCAGCGATTTCGGCAAATACCTACTGCACCCCGAAAACAAAACCTCGGCCAGCTTTGACTTACGCGACAGCGGTTACGCCCCTGATCGCGAAGGCCTGGAAAAAGCGGGCTGGGAACATCGTCGTGAACGGGTCGAACAAGACCGCCAGATCGAAGCCATGCTGGCCGAAGAACGCCGCATGATGGAAGAGCTGAAACGACAGAAGATGACTCCAGAAGAAATCGCTGCCGAACAAGCCGCCAGTTCTGCCGCGGCCGCCGGACCGTCGTTTGGTCCTAGCCTAGCGATCCCCGGAATGCCCCAAACCAGCGAAGAAAGTTTGGTGGCGTCGATCGACCCGATGAAGGAACAGTTCGACGGCATCATCCTAGGAATCTCGACCTGCAGCGTCCGCACTCGCGACGCCGAAGGAGAAGTGTTCGATCACTACTACGCCCAACCCGGCGACGACGTTCGCATGATCTTTCCCAGTGCGAGCGAAGACACCAAGGTTTTGAATCAAAAATTCACGGTCGTCGATTTGTATGAATCCGGCATGAGCGAATACGACAGCACGTTCGCATTCGTTCGACTCGATCGCCTGCAAGACTTGCGTGGGATGATCAATCCCGAATCCGGCGTTCGCAGTGTGACAACGATCCAATTGAAAGTTGCCGAAGGCGTTGACCTGAACCTGGTCCGCGACGCACTTCGCCGTCGCTTCCCCGCCGAAGTTTATCCGTACAACATCCAAACATGGCGCGACTTGCAAGGCCCACTGCTATCGGCGGTCCGCCTTGAGACCACGATCTTGAACATCTTGCTGTTCCTGATCATCGCTGTCGCCGGCTTTGGAATCCTGGCAACGTTCTTCATGATCGTTGTCGAGAAGACTCGCGATATCGGCACACTGAAAGCACTCGGTGCATCAGGCCACGGTGTCAGCAGTATCTTTCTATCTTACGGGCTGTTGCTAGGCTTCGTCGGCAGCGGTGCAGGATTGGTTGGTGGGCTACTGTTCGTCGACAACATCAACGGCATTGCCGGAATAGTCGAACGGATCACCGGCCAAGAAGTCTTTGACCCAACCGTGTATTACTTCAGCGAAATCCCAACCATCATCGAACCGCTGACCTTGGTCTGGGTGATGATCGGCGCGATGACCATCGCAGTACTCGCCAGTGTCCTGCCGGCGATTCGTGCCGCTCGCATGCACCCCGTCCGCGCATTGCGGTTTGAATAGAGCCAGCGCATTGCGGTTTGAATAGCGACGAGCTGCCCGCTCTAGCATTCCGACGCGTTTTCGTTGCCAAGTTCCTTGCCCAGTTCCTTCCCGACCATCCCCAACTCACCGTTTCCATATGTCCGACTCGACTCCGTCTGACTCCGTCGTCTTGAGTGCTCGTGGGTTGACCAAAAGCTACCACAAGGATCGCATCGCGGTGCCGGTCTTGCGTGGCGTTGACCTGGACGTCGAACAAGGTCTAGTCACCGCACTGGTGGGACGCAGCGGCAGCGGAAAGAGCACGCTGATGCACTTGCTGGCGACACTTGATCGCCCCGACGAAGGCGAAGTGTGGTTCCGTGGCAGTCGTGTCGACAACGCCTCGCGGTCCAAACGCGATCACTTTCGCAATCATGACATCGGCGTGATTTTTCAGTTCTATCACTTGTTGCCTGAGCTATCGGCACTGGAAAACGTGCTCGCCCCGGCGATGATCGGACAAAGCTTTTTTCGCTACTTGAAAAACCGTAGTGAAAATCGCAAACGCGCCGAAGCGATGTTGGACCGCGTCGGTCTGCTGCATCGAGCGAGCCATCGCCCCAGCGAAATGAGTGGTGGCGAAATGCAACGGGTCGCGATCGCGCGAGCGTTGATGACGGACCCCAAAATGCTGCTGGCCGACGAACCGACTGGTAACCTAGACACCGAAACCGGACACGAAATCCTGACGCTGCTGGACGAGCTGAATCGCACCGACGGCATGACGATTTTGATGATCACGCACGACGACGAGATCGCCGCGGGCGCAGACGTTTGCTGGCGGATGAAAGACGGCTTGATCGAAGACAACCGCATTCAACAATCAGTGGCCGCATAGGCAAACCCTCCGCAACGACTCGGAACCACGGTCAGACGGTGAACCAGGAACCGGTAAACCAAGAACAAACGGGGTCCGAATCACGGAATCCGAAATCCGCTGGCAGCGATGCTACGAGTCGTTCGCAAACGGCACGCCGCACGGTACGACGACTGGCGATCTGCTATCTGGTGCTGACCTTCTTGCCGATCCCGTACTTGGCTTGGCTCGTGTTCAGCGCCCCCACGCCTAGTCAGTACGCCCCTGCCGACCACCGACGTGACGCGACAATGGTGGCCGAACAGATCATCGACGACCTGCGTGGACAATCCGAACGTCTGCCGTTCTTTGACTATCACGACGAGTACTTTCAATTCCTCGCGGACGAGATCCCTGACCACGACGACGGGCCTGATGTGCGTCGACACTGCGACTCGCTGATTCAGTACTACGAAGCCGCGTACGAAGATCATCTTCTCACGGTGAAATACCTATTGGACGCAGCGATCGCAGCCGCGCTACTGGCCATTCTCGTTTACCTGCTGCCCCAAGTTTGGATCGCGGCGTTGTTGGTGCTTGCTTCGCTGGCTGGCACGTCGTTTGTCAGCGAACTGTTCTACGGACGCGACCTCAGCCACCTGTTTGTGTACACGATTCCACAACTGCTGCTTTCGATTCCGATCTTGGGGTTTGCCGTGGTGGGCTACTGGGCGAACCGATTCGAAGCGGAACCACAACAGCGTGAACCGTGGATCTTGATCGTGGCAGGAGTCCTTTGCTTGACAATCGGAATCGCACTGACCGCTTGGGAAATGATCAGTGAAGGCAGATCTAGCCTGCGGACAACACAAGGCCTTGGTGCCGTGATCGCCGCTGGCATCTGGAGCCTTGTCAGCGGCGTGCGGCAACTGCGAAACTTAAAGCCGATCGTTTAAATAGTCCAATCGTCGGATCAACTGTCCGTTCTTGGTAACCGGGATCAGCATTTGCAGATTGCTGGTATCCATCTCGAAGCCATGAAAGTCTCGCAAGAAGACGATTGTGTTCAGGATCCGGAGGGCTTCCGGTTCATTGGTCGCCCGTTCCATCGAACGTCGCATGAACCGCTCCGTTTCGACGTCTGCATACATTTCTAGATACTCGATCGCCCGCATCACCACCAACGGCTCGACGTCGGTACGCAGGTTTTCGATCATCGGCAACAGCGGCTTTGCTTCTTCGCCAAAACAGCTGCATGCGACCAATGCCCAGTAGCGAACCCAACCGTCAGACTCCTTTTCTGGATCCAGTGCGTTTTGCAACTGTGGGTACGCTTCTGAGAATGGTTTCAAACACAGGTTGACGGTATCGATGTAAGTAACGATCTGCCCCGCGTGTGACTGTGCGAATGCGATTGGGTTTTCGGTCGCATCGTCAACCATGACCGCTTCGGTGACAAAGCTCAAATCCGGCATGGACTTCAAGCGGTCATCCAACTGTTGCCGCATCTGCAACAACCGTGTCTTATGTTCTGGATCGGCCGCAAGGTTGTTGATCTCGTGCGGGTCGCTGCTCAAGTCATACAAGGCCTCGGCGGCTTTGGGTTGAAAGAACTGTGCCGCGGGCCCCGAAAGCTCCCCTGCTTGAAACAGCTCACGCCATTGTTGGTAGGCAGCATTCTTGTACCGGTAGTTGTTTTGCAGCGCGTCCGGATAGAACGGTTCGAAGTTGCGGATGTATTTCCAATCGCCGATACGCAATGTCCGAACAAGGTCGTACTTCTCGTCAAACCGATCTGCGTACCCAAACGCTTCATCACGTCGATCGACTTTGTCAGGATCTGCGTCCATCCCCAGGAACGGCTGGCCATCGACGCCTTCGGGTTGCTCAACACCGGCAAGACTTAGCACCGTCGGTCCAAAATCGACGAACTCGACAAAGCCGTTGGTGCGGCTGCCAAGCGAGCGTCCTGCGAGTGCCTTGAACTGGTCCGGAACACGCACGACCAATGGAACGTGCAGGCCAGATTCATAGGCATAGCCTTTTGAACGCGGCAACACTCCGCCGTGGTCACCGAAATAGAACACGAACGTATTTTCCAGTTCGCCGTCCGCTTCCAGTTGTTCGATCACGCTCGCGACTTGGCGATCGATGACTTTCATCCGATCCAGGTAGCGAGCTTTGGTGTAACGGAACAGCGGTGTGTCGGGAAAGTAAGGCTGTAGTGCCACCGTCGACGGATCCGTTTCAGTTGGGCGGTCATCAACATCGCTGGCAGGAAAGTGCAATTGGCTTTCGTGCGAATCGGTGAAGGTCTTCACATGGAAAAACGGCATCGACTTATCCGGCCGGTTTCGCCAGTGGGCTTTCTTGCTCGACTCGCTCCAAACGCCGTCCCCTTTGATCGCGTTGTAGTCCTCTTTATTGCAGTTGGTCGTGTAGTACCCTGCGGCTGTCAGATACGCGGGAAACATCTCCACACCCGGCGGCATCTTTGCCGCGGTGTTCTTGCGATGGAACTGCGTCGCGATTCTCGGGGCATAACATGACGTAATCAACGTCGTTCGCGCCACCGAACAAACGGGTGCGTTGGAAAATGCCCGATCGAAGGTAACGCCATGCGCCGCCATCGCTTCAATCGCCGGAGCGGGAGCCCCCGCTGGGTCAAAGTGCCGGAGGTAGTGAATCGAATTGTCTTCCGACATGATCCACACGACATTGGGACGTCTCGGTGCGTTTTCGGAGGTCGAGTCCTGGGCGGCTACCGGCGCGTGAAACTGAAAAACCAACCCCGTGACCGTCATCAGCAGGGCTATCAGCGTCTTGAAGTCTCGCGAGAGGGGTGATCGATTCATCAAGTTGGCGTTGGTCGGAAGGCAATAAAAGAATACTGGTTACGGCGATTGTGACGCTCTTAGCCAGTTGCGACAGCAGGTCGATGGACCAATTTTACCTAAATTACGTTGCTCTGACCGGGAAGTTCAAAAACACGCCTTGTCGTATCCGGGTGCCAATGGGCATAATTCGCGGCTCGATAGAAATCCCCTAAACGCTGACGACGACCAAATCTGGTTCACCCGCGATGGCAAAGAGCAAGAAGAAAGCCGAAACCGTCTTCCTGGTTTGCGAAGAAACTGGCGATTACAACTACACCCTCAAGCGTAAGCCTGGTGGCGAGAAACTTCGTTTGAAGAAGTACTGCCCACGCGTGCGGAAGCACACCTGGCACAACGAAAAGAAAAAATAAGCTGTCTGCTGCTGGCGTCCGCCGTTTCAACACAACGCGGAGGCTGCAACACAGCTACTTTTCGAGCGCGACGGATTCCGTCGCGTTTTCGCTTGTAAGTTCAACTCCTTTTCGAAAACGGGTCAAGGATGAAACGAAAGTGGCGGATCGTCCCTCATGATTCCGCCCGCGTTGAGCAACTGATTCGCGGCTCCAAGCTGCCTCCTGTTGTTGCTCAACTCTTGGTTAGCCGTGGCGTCTACGATGCCGCTGCCGCCGATTCGTTTCTTTCCACCAAGCTGACCGGTTTGCGTGACCCTGCGCTGCTGCCTGGGGTCCCCGAAGCGACTGAAATCGTCGCCCAAGCGATCGCCGACAAAACGTCGATCGTGATCTATGGCGATTACGACTGTGACGGCATGACCGGCACGGCGATTCTGTACAACGGGTTGAAATTGCTCGGTGCGGACGTGTCTTACCACATCCCCAATCGACTCGAAGACGGTTACGGCCTGAACCCCGAAGCGATCACCAACTTGCCAATCGTGGCAAGCAGATGATCATCTCCGTCGACTGTGGGATCACCAGTATCGCGTGCGCAGAACTCTGCCGCGAACTGGGCGTGAGCTTGGTCATCACCGACCACCATACGATTGACGAGTCCCTCCCGGACGCGGACGCGATCGTTCACCCACGCCTGCCAGGGACCACGTATCCTTTTGGCGAACTTTGCGGTGCGGGTGTCGCGTTCAAACTCGCCTGGGCGCTCTGCCAAAAAATCTGCGGCGCCAAGAAAGTCACCGAGCCGATGCGTCGATTCCTGATGCAGTCACTTTCACTGGCCGCGATCGGAACCGTTGCTGACGTCGTGCCGCTCGTCGATGAAAACCGCATCCTGGTCTCGCACGGCCTACGAATGCTGGCCGCCGAGCCTTCGCCGGGCCTGGCAGAGCTGATGAAGGTCGCGAAGCTGACCGAGAACATGACGCTGAACACCGAAAGCATCGCGTTCTCACTCGCACCTCGATTGAACGCCGCTGGACGACTCGGACAAGCACAACTTGGTGTTGAACTGCTGACCGCCCCCGCAGGCGAACGGGCCCAATCACTCGCCGAATACATTGACGAACTGAACAAGAACCGCGACAGCTTGCAGCGCAGTGTCATGCTGGCCGCACAAAAGCAAGCCAAGGAACAGTTCGATACCGAAAACGATCCCGCATTGGTCCTCGCCGGTGTCGGTTGGCACCAAGGTGTGATCGGCGTCGTGGCGGGACGATTGAGCGACAAATACGGCAAGCCAGTCATCATCCTGTCGATGGACGCCTCCGGAAAAGGCGACGCGGTCGGATCCGGGCGCGCGGGTCCCACGACGATCAACCTCTATGACGCAATGTCCGAATGCAGTGATCGTCTATCACGCTTCGGCGGTCACCGCGCGGCAGCCGGCCTGAGCATTGATGAACGTCAAATCGATGCCTTTCGCGAAGAGTTTTGCGAAGCGGTCTCACAGCAGATCGCCGATTCAGATGCCGAACCGGAAATCATCATCGACGCTGAAGCATCGTTCGGTCAGCTCAGCCTGAACACCGTCAAGCAAATCGAAACGATGGAGCCCTTCGGCGAAGGCAACCCACGACCAGTGCTGCTCTGCCAAGACGTGATGCTTGCCGAGCCAGCGCGACGGATGGGTTCCGGTGATCGACACCTGACCGTCCGCTTGGACCAAGGCGGCAAAGTCGTCCGCGGCGTCGCATTCGGCGAAGGCGATTGGTGTGAAGAACTGAACGATCACAGCGGTCCGATCCAAGTCGCGTATCGCCCCGTGATCAACGAGTTCGGTGGCTATCGACGTGTCGAAGTCCACATCGTCGACTGGCGTCCCTCGCTCGCCCGCCAAACGGTCGGTTAGCACGCCAGCCTGGTTAGCACCTACCGTTGCCGCCCCATCAGCAGCAGTGCGATAAAACGCGGTTAAGTCCCCAGGCACCGTGCGCACACCGTTGCACGCTACTTCGTTCCGGATGATTGCCTGGAACGCAGTTCGGTCAACTGCTGCTTCAACTCTCTCGCTGCGGCAAATGGGTCCGCGGCTTGATGTATGGCTGCCGTGACGGCTATGCGATGAAAACCGGCTTGTGCGACCTGCTGCAAATTGCTTGCGTCGATTCCGCCGATCGCAAAAGCGGGCCGTGGCGTCGACTTGGTTTCGCGGTGCACCGCTTCTAAAAATGCGATTCCGGCATGACTGTCAAAGGACTTGGTTTTGCTTGGGAACGTCGGGCCGCAGCCGATGTAGTCCGCGCCGCTGGCGATCGCTTGATGAACTTGCTCGACATCATGAGTAGACACACCGACGAGTAATTCATCACCGACGATTCGACGCGTCTGCTCGACTGTCAATTCGTCTTGCCCGACATGCACGCCATCGGAACGTGTTAACACCGCCAAATCGGCTCGGTCGTTCATGATGAACAACGCGTTGGTATCACGCAGCGATTCTGCGATGACGAGACCACGCTGAACAAGCAAGCGATCCGGCGCGTTCTTATCACGAAGCTGGATGATATCGACGCCGGCTTCACAAAGCGAAGCCACATACATCCGCAACGACACGTCGCTGTCCATACAATCGACTAATGCATACAAGGTCGCAACGGCAAGTCTTGTGACTCGATCGTTCCTGATCGCTTTCAATTCGCAATCTTTCAGCACCGTGTACGACCGATAGCGGATTGCCTCAACTTGCTTCGCGAACCTGCCGTCGATTGTTTTGCCATACTCTTCGATCGTCCTCAACGATTGTTGAACCCGCTGCGATGCGGCCGCTAATACATCGACCAACTTTGACCGCTTGTATTCCTGCGTGGTTTCAATCGTTGTACCGACATCCGCGTCGGTATCGCGACTATGAAGAAGATCGCGTCGATCGATTTGCTTCATGGCATCGGCAAGCTGGTGCCGCATCGTCTTGATTTGTTCGGTGCCTTCAGCGTCATCGAGCCCAAAGCGATAAAACTCTTCAATCGTACGCAGGCCCTCGAAAACTCGATTCGCCGAAGCGTCCAGGATACGATAGGCGGTTTCGCGAGAATGACTGTCCACGTGAATTCCAGGCAAATCCGATGAAGATGAAAATGAAACGACGTACGGCGATTTTGTTATCCGCTGCGATGTTGTCGATCACGATGGTGAACGATGCGTCGGCCCAGCGAAAAAAGAATCCTGCTTTCGCCGAACCTGAAATCGACAAAGGCCTACCCAACGTCTTGCTGATCGGCGATTCGATTTCGATCGGTACATGCTCGATGCGAGAAAAGCTTTGGCGGGCAAAGCCAATGTCTTTCGGCCAGCCACCAACTGCGGCCCGACAACCAATGGCATTAAGAACCTGGACGCTTGGCTCGGCGACCGTCACTGGGATGTGATCCATTTCAACTTCGGCCTCCACGATCTGAAATATATGGGGCCGAACAATGAAAACCTAGCCGCCCCCGATTCACCGGGTGCACACCAGCAGGTCTCGATTGACGACTACACCGAGAACATCCGCAAGATTGCCGAACGACTAAAAAAGACTGGTGCGACGGTTATCTGGCGCGAGACCACCCCAGTTCCAGAGGGAGCCGCCGGCCGTGTGCCTGGCGACTCGGTCAAATACAACGAAGCGGCAGCAAGTGCGATTGCGAAGGTCGGCGACATTCAGACTGACCCGTTCTTTGCGTTTGCCGAATCGATCAGCGAGCTGCAGCGTCCGGCGAACGTGCACTACACGCCAGAAGGCTCCAAGAAGCTGGGCGAACATGTCGCGGCACAAATCGCCAAAGCACTTTACTAACGGGGCAACCGAACCGCTCGAAAGCGGTATTCGATTCGATCGGCAAGCAGTTTAGTGCAAGACTAGCTCAGCGAGGGTTTCCCCTCTCAAGAGAGGCTACTAAGAGCATTGTAAGCACTTGCCGCATCTCTTAATCGCGACAGTCCCTACGATCGCACTGCTTTCGATGTTCATGAGTTTGCATCCGTGCACTTTTCCGGCAAACCGAAGGAATCTGACATAGTTTCGTTGTGAGGGAGCTACTGAATGGCTCGCAGCCATCGGGTGTGACCTCAACTACTTAACTTGATTAAATGATTTTGGAGTTTGAGATGAAAAAGTTCGCTAATAGCATCGTTGATTTTCTGAAGGAAGAAGACGGACCAACCGCAGTTGAATACGCGGTCATGTTGGCTCTGATCGTCGTCGTCTGCTTGGCAGCCGTCGGAACGATCGGTACCGAATCGAACAAGAAGTTCCAAGAAGTTGGTGCGGCTATCTCGGCTAACTAGTCGAACGGCGCAGCCCTTCAAAGGAATCCTGTATTCCGGATGACCCCGACGTCAGCAATGACGCCGGGGTTTTTCTTTTGCGCTTCAGGCATGAAACCGTTCACGACACGCCCGACCGTCACGCACGACGCAATCGCTACAGCTGGTTTAACGCTATCGCCAGCACGACCAATGAACTTTGTTCTGTCCGAGTTTTTTGACAAGGACCTTTCGTGACATAGGTTTCATTCGAGAGCGGGTTACGAAACCCGCTTCCGAGGACCAGACCAATGAGGGTCAGCACGGTTGTCGGACAGCCTACATCCCAGATAAAGGCAAACCGTCCGCAAGGTCGGGGCGCAAAGCTACGGGCCCTTTCGCGAGGGCAGCCGGGCTGCCGAGGGAACGATCGAAAGATCACCGAGGCTTGAAGGAGACGTGGCTGCTTCTTTCTAGGGACCTTAATTCGCGTTGAATTGGCCCATTAAGACAAACGTCGAAAGTCGAACCTGAGAAGCATTCGGCTTTCAACTGAGGAGTTTGAAATATGAAAAAGTTTGCAAATAGCGTCGTTGAATTCCTGAAAGAAGAAGATGGCCCAACCGCAGTTGAATACGCGGTCATGCTGGCTCTGATCGTCGTCGTCTGCTTGGCAGCCGTTGGAACGATCGGTACCGAGTCGAACAAGAAGTTCCAAGAAGTTGGAACGGCTATCGCCGCTAACTGATCGAGTGATTGGCGGCCTGACGGCTTGCTAATGACTGTTTGAGAGACTCTCGACGTTTGATCGGTGAAACGCGCAATCTTTTCACCGGTCACGTCGAGTTCTTTTTGCGCAAACGAAAAATCATGAACTATCCACTGCTTCCCGCTGATGCGACTGAACATGTGTGGCAGCTCTCTTGCTGCTTGATCACGTTGCTGTTCGCGATGTTCAGCTGGGTCTTGGGTCCGCGTTGACGCGCCAGCAGATTCTACCCCACGTCCGATCGAAGCAACCCAACCACCAACTACCAAACATCTTGTTCGCTACGGGGAGTCCCTTCATGGAAACGCTAGTCCAAGGAATCACAGAAAACTGGACCGTCTGGTTTGTCACCGTCGTTTTGATCGTCGCCGCGGTCATCGACGGCAAGATTTTGAAAGTGCCGAACTGGCTTACCTTTCCGTTCATCATCTGCGGATGGATCAACTGCACAATCGAAGGCGGCATGCCTGGCCTCGGCTACAGCCTTCTTGGAACCTTTGTCGGCATGATGTTGCTGCTGGTTCTGCGTAACGTCGGTGGCATGGGTGGCGGCGACGTCAAACTGTTGATGGGCGTCGGTGCTTGGCTCGGAACGGTCGTTACCCTGTATGCGTTCGCCGCGACCGCCATCGTTGGTGGGATTATGGCGGTCATCATGGTTTGGCGAAGTGGCGAGTGGACGAAGCACTACGCTCAGGGGATGCAAATTTTGGAAGAATGGAAAACCATCCGTAAACCTTCGGAGCTTTCCAAGATTGCACGTGAACGCAAGCCGACCATGTATCTCCTCCCATACGGCATTCCCATGGCAATCGGCTCAATTCTCTATTTTGCCTACGCCGGAATGTTGGTCTGAACGTAAGCTCAGCCATCCGCACTCGGACACTGCAAAACCCGCTAATTTCGGGGGCAACCGCTCTGCCCCCCGGTGCCAAAAATGGCAAGGCTTGCCGATTACAGCGAGCCTGCGAAACACGTCGCGATAAACCGTTGTATCGATCCTGAGCCTGCAGCCCCTGGTGTTGTAGGCAATGGCCTCCGAAGTCCGAGTGATAAGAGCGAGCCGAAAGCTTCCTCCCAGCGACGTCCTCTGCACGCAAACCGCCTTTTCCTGGTCTAGCACCAGTCTGAACTATGCGAAACAAATCACTATTCTTGTTGCTTGCCGGTATCTGCGGCACGATCGCGGCCGTCGGGGTCGGGCAATGGATGCAAGCGCAAAACGGCAATGCTCAGATCCAGATGGTGGAAATCCTGGTGACGACCCAGGCCGTGAACGCGGAAGAGCAGATCACGCCGGACAAGCTGCGTCTTGAACAGTGGCCCGTCGACCGTGTTCCGACGGGTGCGTCGTCTGATTTGACCCAGTTCGAAGGGCGATTTGCGAAGGTTCCCTTGTACGAAGGCGAACCGATGCTCGACGTCAAATTGATGAATGAAGTTGAAGATAAGGTTGTCCCGCAAGGGTATTCCGTCGTTTCACTTGAAGCTGGTCGCGATGGAACGGTCAACTTGGTCAGCCCAGGTGACCGAGTAGATATTCGGGGCTTCTTCACCAAGGGCGAGTTCTTTCCACGGGACACCGCCCTTGACGTGTTGACCGGTGTGAAGGTTTACGGCATCGACGGGATCACGAAGTTCGATGAAGAAACCCCCCGACCACGTAACGCACGAAACATCCAACTGTTGATCCGACGCGCCGACGTCGACGCCTTTGACTTCGCCAAGAAACTCGGAGAGATTTCGCTGTCACTTGGCAGTCCCTCCGCCGACGAAGGCAAACTGGCAGAAGGCGAAATGAGCGTCTCGGCGAAAACGTTCCTCCAAGACCTGCAAGAGCGACGCGATGAGCAAGAGCGGCTTCGCAAACTGGCCGAACAGGAACAACAGAACCAAGGCACCTCCGAACCGGTGCAAACCAAGTCAAACGGCAAGAAAGTAATTCACCGAATGGTCAAATTGGAAGCCGGACGGCTCGTCGAATACGAATGGTTGGAAGGCGAAACGTTGCCGCGGATTAGCGGCGAACTGAACCCGACGAACGATTCGGCTGGCGACGCGACCCCATCGACCGACAGCCAAGACACACAGACGACAAGCGGCGGTGACGATTTTCTCCGCGGTGCGAACAGCCCATTCTTTGCCCCCCCGACGGGCGAAGGTGGCGAATAACTCGCCTTGTCACTTGACGATTGAAAACAGAATGCACGCGGTCCTCGCGCCGCGAGCTTGATCCAAACTTTTTTACTTAACGTTACTCGCAACGAACTGAAACGAAACGGATGTCTTCGTCTCTCGGGACCTTCCCGATTCAGTTCTGCAAGGATGCATCTGCGATGGAAATGTTCCGATTTGCGGTCCGCCCCGCCGCGCTGAAGTTAATCGCTCTCGTCTCGGCGGCTTATTGCGCCTCGGGTGCCGGATTCCAAAATGCCGGAGCTCAGGAGCCCGATCCCGCCACGCTGACTTCGGTGATGGCCGCAGGTGCGGAGAACCACACAATCACGCGGCAGCTCGAGCAGATGCAGATGCTGGTCAAATCCAGCTCGATCTTGACGCTCGAAGCAAAGATCCCCCGCTTCCAAGTTCACAACGAGGAAGTCCTCAGTGCCAACCCGATTTCGCAAAACCAATTGCAAGTCGTGGCCAAGACGCCGGGTACCACCGCGATCAATCTTTGGGACACCGACGACAAACAATACACCGTGAACATTACGGTCGTCGCTGATGCTCGAGAGATCGAAGGGATTCTTGCTTCGCAGTTGCCGATGGCGACGCTGAAAGTGATTCCGATCAACGCGTCGGCAGTTGTGTCCGGCTTCGTGACCAGCGTTGACGACGTTGACCGTGCGATCGCAATCGTCGAACAATACTACCCCACTGTCGTCAATAACATCCGTGTGATCGGCGTTCAGCAAGTTTTGCTGCACACCCGAATCATGGAAGTCTCACGTACCAAGCTGCGTGAACTCGGCGTCGATATCTCATGGACGGACCAAACCCGTTCGATTTCGAGCAGGCCGCTGTCGATCAGCCAGAGCGCCGCTTCGAACGTGTTTGATGGCGAAGAGTTCCTGACCTTGGTGAAAGCACTTCGTCAGCAAGACTTGATCAAATACTTGGCCGAGCCAACCGTTGTCGCGACACACGGTCGCCCCGCCCGCTTCACCGTCGGTGGTAAAGTCCCTTACACGGTTCCATCGGGTAACGGACAAGTCACCGTCGCATACGAAGAATACGGCACCTCGGTCGACTTCCTGCCTTTCGTTGTCGGCCCAGGCCGCATCCGCTTGGAAGTTCGCCCCGAGGTGAAAGAACCCGACGACACTCGTGCAATCATCGTCGGCAACACCAACGTCACCGCGTTCAGCCAACGGTATGTCGAAACCGCCGTCGAACTTCAAGCCGGTCAAACATTCGCGATCGCAGGTTTGTTGCAAAGCCGCACCGAAGCGACCACACACATGACACCTTTCCTGGGTGAGCTGCCCGCAATCGGTATGCTGTTCCGCAATGTTCGCGAACAACGCAACGACGTCGAATTGCTGATGACGGTGACGCCTGAATTGGTTGACGCGATGGATCCCCATCAAGTCCCACGTGGCGGCCCAGGCTTGAACAGTGTTTCGCCTAACGATCACGACTTGTACTACAACGGGCATATCGAAGTCCCCAACTTGCTGGGCGGTGACGGATGCTCGATGGAAACCGGCCCCGGCCGTTCGGCAAATGAAAGCCTGATCCACAGCAACGTGATGCAACACGGGGCAATGATGTCTCGCGGTAACCTGAGCTCGCCAGAACTGATGGGGATGCCAGCCGGTGCAACGATCACCGACAGCAACCTTCCCAACGGGGCGGTTATCCCTGGCACCCAGCCAAAGGTTGTCGGCGATGGCGTCGTGATCAGCACTCCAGACGGCTTCTGATCCGGCCCAGTCACATCGTGGTGTCGCCCCAACGGGCAGACACCACACTGCGGTTGGCCTTGCTGACGACGGACGTTCGCGAGGCCAGCGTTAAAAGGTATTGAAATGATCCATCGGGTGAATCCGCAATGACAAACGTTCTTCGAATCGCATTGGTTGACCCCAATGATGATACTCGTGAATCACTCAAAGGCATGCTGCTGAGCATGGACACTGTCTGGTTGGAGGCAGATTGTTCACGCTACGAGTTTTTCCCAGACATCATCGAACAAACCGCACCCGATGTCGGCGTCATCTCGCTGGACAATGACAGCGAAAAAGCGATCCGCCTGATCTCGCGTTTGGCTGCCGATGCGCCCGACACAGTGTTGCTGGCCGCCAGCGAGAGCACCGACGGTCATCTGATCCTACAAACCATCCGTGCGGGAGCTCGTGAATTCCTCACCCTGCCGATGTCGCACGAAGACCTCTCGGCGGCACTCGGACGCGTTAGCCAACAAAAGTTCGGTAGCAGCGAAGGCGGCAACCGTGGTTGCGAAGTCATTGCAATCGCCGGGGCAACGGGCGGAGTCGGCACGACCAGCACCGCGGTGAACCTGGGTTGCATTTTCGCCTCTGACAATCGAAACAGCGTCGCGTTGTTGGACCTGGACCTAGCACTCGGCGATGCAGATGTCTTCTTGGACGCAATCCCGGATTACACACTCGCCGACGTTGTTCAAAACGTTTCTCGACTCGACATTCAGCTGCTCAAGCAATCGCTGACGAAACACTCCAGTGGACTGTATCTGCTGCCGCGTCCTGTTGAGCTTCACGACACCCAAGGCATCACCGACGAAAGCCTGCGCAAAGTGATCGGCTTGCTCAAAGCAACGTTCACCCACCTGGTCATTGACCTGTCGAAAACATACAGCCCCGTCGACATGGCTGCGATCGAAGCGGCATCGCGAGTTCTGCTGATCACCCAGCTAGACCTGCCCTGCCTGCGTAACGTCGTGCGTTTGATGATGAGCTTCGAAGAAATCGACGGGCTACAAGACAAAGTCGAAATCGTCGTCAACCGTGCCGGATTGGAATCTGGCCAAATCAGCTTGAAGAAGGCCAAGGAAACTCTGGGCCGAGAAATCTATGCCCTGTTGCCGAACGACTATCGCACCATGGTCGAAGTCCGCAATAACGGCGTCCCATTGATCAACCAAGCTCCGAAATCCGCAATCACCCAAGCGATGAAGGATTTGGCTAGCAAGCTGATGGGCGTCGAAACGACCAGCCAAGCTCCGGAAACGGCGAAGTCATCGGAAAGCAAATGGAAAATGTTTTGGCCGGGTTCGGCCAAGTCCTAGACGGTCCATCCCACCGATCAATCAACGAACGCCGTGAAGCACACTCTTCACGGCGTTTTTTGTTTGACCTTCAACGCACAGCCATGACACCACTTGCCACGGTCCCGGTCGCATTTGGGTTATCATTGAACTCAGCGTTCTCCCGCGTACGCCCTCCCCCCTTCCCTCCCCCGCTCGCGCCGCTTGTCCCATGCGAAACTGCCTCGTTCTGCTGCTGTGCGTCATTGCATTTGCTGACGCACACTCCCAGGCCCCAGCCAAGAACCCAGCCCAGCCACCGACCGAAAACACATCCGATGTCCCCGAACAGTTGCGCGACGAAAACTTGGTCGCTTGGTGCATCGTGCCGTTTG
Source organism: Rhodopirellula sp. MGV (assembly GCF_002251265.1). NCBI lineage: Bacteria > Pseudomonadati > Planctomycetota > Planctomycetia > Pirellulales > Pirellulaceae > Rhodopirellula > Rhodopirellula sp. MGV. The sequence continues at coordinate 86,844 of NZ_NPDI01000012.1, forward strand.
ATTCCAAAAATCGCACGCCGGCAGAACGCGCCGAAATGCTTCGCGAAATCGGACTACGCCGCGTCGCCTATGATTGGCGCGAACAACACATCCCCAGTTTCGAAGAAGAAATCCTTCAGTATCGAAAGCACGGAATCGAATACTTCGCCTTTTGGGGTGTTCACGATGCGGCATTTGACTTGTTCGCGAAATACGACCTGCACCCACAAATCTGGCAAACCCTTCCCTCGCCAAACGCACCCAGCCAAGCCGCTAAAGTCGAATTGGCGGCGAAGCAACTTCTGCCACTCGTCAAGCGTACGCAATCCATGGGATGCAAACTCGGTTTGTACAACCATGGCGGCTGGGGTGGCGAACCAAACAACATGGTCGCCGTTTGTGAATACCTGCGAGACCACCACGCTGCCGATCACGTTGGCATCATCTACAACCTTCATCATGGCCACGACCACCTTGATGGCCTCGGTGCTTCGCTGCAGGCGATGAAGCCTTATTTGCTGTGCGTGAATCTGAACGGCATGATCGCAAGCGGTGATCAAAAAGGCCAAAAGATCATCCCACTTGGCGAAGGCGATGATGATGTCTCGGTTGTCAGGACCATTCTCGACTCTGGCTACAAGGGTCCGATCGGTGTCATCGGCCACACCCAAGACGACGCTAAGCAAAGACTGCAAGATAACCTGGATGGGCTGCATTGGATTTTGCCGCAATTGAATGGACATAACGCGAGCCCAAAACCTTCGCTGCGGACCTATCAACGTCCGCCCGAAACGAAGTCGTCGCTACCAACCGATCAGTCCAGCTTCACAACACCCGAGTATTCCGCCGAAGTCGTCAACGCGATTGTAGATCGTGCCACCAACGAAGGCGTCACCAGCCAAGGCCTGCTCTCATTCGCCAACGCGAAAGCAGCGTGTGCGTCCTGTCACCGGATCGGCAACCATGGCGGAACTGTTGGGCCAGATCTAAGTTCACTTGGCAAACAACGTAAGCTCGCCGAGATCGTCGAGTCTGTCCTCTGGCCAGGAAAGACGGTCGACAAAAAGTACGTCGCACACGCAATCCTCGACCAATCGGGAAAGACTTTTCAAGGCTACATTACCCACGAAGACGACGACTCCCTGACCATTCAAAGCACGTCCGACACGCAGCAGAGTGTCACCATTGACCTGGATGAGATCGAAGCCCGCCGTGAAGTCGGAACGTTGATGCCCGATAACTTGGTCGCCACGATGTCGGGCGCGGACCTGATCGACATGATCTCGTTCCTGAGCACCCTCGGAACCGAACGATCACTCAAACAAGACGTCATCGATTCAGTAATGTCGCATGCGCAAGGTCACGCGCATGCACCAGAAACGTTTCCATTTGATCGCGATCCGCTTCATCCAGAGCATCACCCCGCATGGGAACACAACGTCAATCGTGACCGCGTCTATGATTTCTACTCCAAGCAAGCAGACCACTTTCGCGGGCAATCGCCGCAACCGCCTTTGCTGGCCGAATTCCCAGGACTTGACGGCGGAACGCTTGGTCACTGGGGAAACCAAAACGATACCGTTTGGCTAGACGGTCGTTGGAACGAAACAAACTTAGGGTCATTGATCGGCGGTATCTTTCGCGGTCAAGGTAAAACAATCCCACGTGGCATCTGCGTCGCACTTGGCGGCGACCAACAGACCAGCGTTTGCTTCAACCCGGAAACACTGCGATTCGATGCCGCTTGGCAAGGCGGCTTCGTTAAATTCTCCGACCATCGTCACGGCTTCCTTTCCGGAATTGTCCCCAATGGCACTCCCATCGAGTTGCCTGAACAAGCACACGCAGAGACTGGTGAATACCTCGGATACTACCGACTGAATCAGCGTGTCCTGTTTGCCTACGACCAAAACGACCAGACGTTCCTCGTCGAAGCAAGCTTGCGAGACGGCCGTGTTTCGATCGAAACGACAACGTTTGAATCGCTACTGCCGAAACTGAAATCGGCATCGCAACGATGGCCTGACCAGATCGAGACGAAGATCACGTTGGGCTCGCATCACCCCTACGCGATCGACGAAATCGCATTGCCGATGGAAAACGCCGACAATGCATTGTTGTTTTGCGGCGGGCATGCTTTTTTGCCCGATGGTGCGGCATTGGTCTGTACCATGCAAGGTGACGTCTGGAAGGTCACGGACTATGAAGCACCTTCGACCAAAGCGACTTGGACACGTTTCGCATCGGGATTGCATCATCCACAAGGGATGGTGATCGACGAAGATGGCATCTTCGTATTGGGCCGTGACCAGATCACGCGGTTGCATGACTTGAATGACGACGGCGAAGCAGACTTTTATGAATGCTTTTGCAATGCCTACGAAACATCGCCTGCCGGTCACGACTTTATCTGCGGGCTGCAACGAGACTACGAAGGCTACTTTTACATTGCGTCCGGCAATCAGGGGATTGTACGTCTGACGCCTGACGGAAAGCACGCCGAGATCATCGCCACGGGCTTCCGTAATCCGGATGGACTTGGTTTGATGCCCGACGGAACGGTCACCGTTCCATGCTCCGAAGGAACCTGGACCCCTTCATCAATGATCTGCGCATTCCGACCGAACCACCCTGGGAATGCGGCGCAAACAGCAACACCACATTTCGGTTATCGCGGTCCGATCAATGATCAAGTTCCAGCCTTGCCGTTGGTTTACTTGCCACGAGGCATCGATAACTCCAGTGGAGCACAAACGTTCGTGGACAGCGATCGCTGGGGGCCGCTCGCCGGACAGATGCTGCACTTCTCGCATGGAACAGGAACTTACTTTCTGGTGCTCCGTGATGAAGTCGATGGACAAATGCAAGGAGCGGCTGTTCCCTTACCCGGTGAGTTTCGCTCCGGTGCCCATCGCGCAAGGTTCAGCCCTCATGATGGACAGCTTTATGTCAGCGGCATGCAGGGCTGGGGATCTTACACGCCCGATGATGGCAGCTTTACCCGAGTGCGATTTACCGGGACCCAAAGCAGTGGAAAAGCAATACAACTTCCGATCGGCTACGAGGTGCATGAAAACGGGATCGCGATTCGCTTCTCAAGTAAGTTAGATCCGGCGATTTGTTCCGAGCCGACCAGTCACTTTGCCCAAGCATGGAACTATCGCTATAGCTCGGCGTATGGCTCGCCAGAGTTCTCAACACGACACATCGGCGTTCGTGGTCACGACACACTATCGGTCAAATCGGCAAGTGTCTTGGACGAAGGGCAAACGCTTTTCTTGGAACTGCCAGAACTGCAACCGGTCAATCAATTGCATTTGCGCGTCCAATCTTCGGCTGGCCATTTCCATGACCTGTTTGCCACGGTTCACCGATTGAATCGACCACGCTTGGACATCCCCGGATACGTAGCCGCGCATAAGACGATCAATCCTCATCCGATCATACTCGACATCGCCATGGCCACGCGAAGCATCCCCAACCCGCATGCCAAGAAGCTGAAAGATGCTCGTCAGGTCACGATCGAAACGGCAACCAACCTTTCCTATCGCACAGGTTCCTTTCGCGTTCGTCCAGGTGAAACGATCGAGTTAACGCTCGTCAATCCAGATGTCGTTCCACACAACTGGGCGCTTGTCGAACCGGACTCGTTGGAGCAAGTCGGGCAGTTGGCGGACAAATTGATTTCCGATCCTGATGCATCGCTTCGGCACTATGTTCCCGAAACCTCAGACGTCATCGCGTACACCAATGTGGTGGTCCCACGTGACCGATTTACGATTTACTTCCGAGCCCCGAAGGCATCTGGCCGATATCCCTACCTATGTACGTTTCCCGGTCACTGGAAGGTCATGAACGGGGTGATGATCGTCGAGCCGTAATTGCTATACCGGTTGGCGGGTTTGCACGGGTGTTGCCGTGCCATTGCGGCCCGCAGGTTGGCACATTTTGTGGACGAGGGCGAGATTGCCATTTAGCCTGGACTGTCCGGTCATTGGGGAACTTTGCCGTCCACCGACCGTCTAACGCTGACGCTTTCGCAATCGGTACCAGATGAGTTCACAACGAAAACGAACCGACCGCCGCCGCACCCGCCGTGGGATGCTGCTCGAATCCCTGGAAAATCGTGTCGTCATGGACGCGAGCTTGTCCGGGGTCGTCTTCATTGACAGCGACGGCAACGGCAGCCAAGGCAGTAGCGAAGACGGCCTGCCCGGTGTCGAAATCACCCTGACCGGCACCACGACCGGTGGCCAATCGGTCGAAGAATCGATGCTAACCGACGGCAACGGCAACTTCCGGTTCGAAGGCCTCGCCGCCGGTACCTATCGCTTGGTCGAGCGGCAACCCGAAGCCGCCGTCGACGGTGAAGAGTCGACCGACCACGCCAACGCGAATGTTGGCAACGATCAAATTTCGAATCTCGTCGTCACCGCAAATCAAAACGTCAGCGATTTAACCTTCGCCGAACGTGGTCTAAAACCAGGCTACGTGAACCTCGCCTGGTTCCTCGCGTCGACGCCTTCTCAATCCGAAATGCTTCGTGAGAGTGTCGCCAAGGGCGAAGAACGTGCTGGGAACTCCGACCTCGCCGATGCGATTCGTGATGGTGCTTCCGATTCACCGGGGACGACTGACCCTGGTGATGGTGGTGACGGCGGTGACGGTGACCCAGACCCCGATCCAAACACCGCCCCCGTTGCGACCGCTGACACCTACACTGTCGTTCAGAACCAAACGCTGAGCGTCAGTGCCAGCAACGGCGTTTTGAACAACGACACCGATGCGGATGATGACGACTTAACGGCAGCATTGGTCACGAACCCAAGCCATGGCAGCGTCACCTTTGATGACGACGGCTCGTTTGTCTATGAACCCGATGCGGACTTCTTCGGCACGGACTCGTTTACCTATCGCGCCAATGACGGAACCACCAATTCGTCAAACGTGACTGTCACAATCACCGTCACACAAATCAATTCCACGCCCAACGAATTGAGTGTCGACGAAAATGCCCCTAACGGAACCGTCGTCGGGGAAGTTGAAGCGTCAAGCAGCTTGGGCAGCGACGTTGTCTTCGAGATCAACGATGCGTCGCTCGCATCTCAACTACGACTGCAAGCCGATGATCACTTTACCGGCGCTGCCGACGGCACCGTCGTCTTGATCGAGTACCTTGACCTGTCTTGCCCGCACTGTGCGGAAATCCATCCGATCGTCAAGCAACTGCTTTCCGATTTCCCAGATGACCTACTGGTCGTTCGTCGGCATTTTGTGTTGGAAAGCAACGGCACGGCAATTTTCCCCAACAGCATGGCTGCGGCGAAGGCGGCCGAAGCGGCGGGACGCCAAGGCAAATTCGACGAAATGGTCGACTTGCTGTTCACCAATCAAAGCCAATGGAGCAGCGCATCCGACCCAACCTCGCTGTTCAACAGCTACGCCCAACAACTGCAGATTGACCTGACGCAATTCACAAGTGATCGACAAGCTCAAACGATCGAGAATCGAATCGAGCGCGATCAGGCCGATGCGTCTGACCTGGGCTTGAACTCGACACCATCATTCTTCGTCAACGGGACCGCGACGTCTAACCCGGAAACTCTTGCCGCGTTCAGGCCGATCATTCAAGCCGAAATCGACGACTCAGATCGCGCCTTCGCACTCGATCGCCTGACCGGTGAAATCACGGTCGCCGATTCCGGCCAACTCGATTTCGAGACCACCCCGACGTTCAACCTTTCGGTTCGGGCGACCGGTGACACATCAGAAGTCATCGCGGTTTCGATCGATTTGTTCGACGCGAACGAAGTCGCCCCCGTGGCTCAAAATGATTCCTATACGACAGGTGCGGGGACCGAATTGGTGGTGAGCGCCGCCGAAGGTGTCTTGGCCAACGACAGTGACACTGACAGCGAAACGCTTTATGCAAACCTGACGGCGAACCCAAGTCACGGCACGGTGACGTTGAACGAAAATGGTTCGTTCACGTACACGCCCGATGCCGGCTTCTCCGGAACCGACTCCTTTACGTATCGCGCTGACGATGGAAACTTCGCCACCTCGGATACAACGGTAGAGATCGAAGTCACCAGTGCACCTGTCGGAAGTGCCGATGCCTACACCGCTAGTGAAGACACCGCACTGACCGTCAACGCAAGTAACGGCGTGCTTGCCAACGACAACAATTCAGGCTCGGCAACCTACACCGCCCAAGTCGCACAGAGCGCGTCGCACGGATCGTTGACGTTGAACTCCGACGGTTCGTTTACCTACACCCCAGACGCGAACTTCTCGGGAGACGACCAGTTTACCTACCGTGTCTCTGACGGAAACGCTCTATCCTCCCCGATCACCGTTTCGATTACTGTCACGGACCAAAACAGTTTTAGTGTCGACGAAAATTCGGCCGTCGGAACACTAGTCGGTACGCTGGACCCGGAGGGCAACCTCGGCAGCAACGTCATCTTCGAAGTCGACGATCCAGACCTAGCCGACGAACTGCATCTGGTGGCCGATGACCATTTCACCGGCGACACTTCCGCACCGGTTGTGCTGATCGAATACATGGACCTTTCGTGTCCACACTGTGCCAGTCTGCATACGGTATTGAAACAACTGGAAACCGAATTTGCGGGTGAACTGCTAGTCGTTCGACGGCATCTGTTGTTGTTCAACTCGTCGACGAATAGCTTTGTTTTCCCAAACAGCCAGGAAGCGGCCCGTGTGGCCGAGGCGGCCGGCCAACAAGGCAAGTTCGACGAAATGGTCGATCTGTTGTTTACCAACCAGGACGCATGGCGTTCGCTTGCGGATCCGACGTCCGTATTCAATGGCTATGCACAACAGCTCGGTTTGAACATGTCACAATTTGCCAGCGACCAAGCTGATTCGGCGATCGAGGCAAGAATCTCTCGTGACCGAAACACGGCGTCCTCACTTGGCTTAAATTCGACCCCGTCATTCTTCTTGAACGGGCAAGCCATCTCGAATCCAGAAACGCTTTCGGCATTCCGCCCCATCATTCAGGCCGAATTGAATTCGGTCGACGAAGTCTTTTCAATTGATCGATTGACCGGCGAAATCTTTGTGGCGGATTCGGCAGAGTTAGATTTCGAAACGACACCGACATTCGGTCTCGATGTCAACGCTCGCGGGACTTCGACCGAAGCGATTGATGTGGTAATTGAATTACTGGACGTTGCCGAATAAGGCACACCGCATCTCTTTTCGCGATTAGAACAACTCGATGCTTCCCTCTTCGGAAGCAACCGAGACAGCGTTCCGTGTCCAGCGCAGATCAGGATCAATCTCCGCTTTAAAGATCGCTTCGACACACCCGGCTTTGGTATTTACCACCAACGTCGAGGCACCATCACCACAGGCAAGACACGTTTTCTGAACGCCTTCGCCCGCTATCGGAATACCGAGTTCACAGTCCACTCCGTATTCCACCAGATGGTTTTTGAAGCGGCCAAAGAGTTGATTTGCCAATTCGCCGATCCAATCCACCGGGTCGCTAGCACCGCCTCGACACAGTCCCTTGGCGACTCCCATGGTTGTCACCATGCAGACGAAGTAGCGAACATCTTGACCGACCAGTTCGATCGTCGACGAAACAATGTCAGATTCAAATTTGCACTCTTCGGCGATGACCTCTTGATCCTCACCGGAAACAAATTCGACCTTAACACTTTCGCCGGTATAAAACTCAAAGAGATTTGTCAGCGATTCAGTTAAGCCTTGCAGACAAATGTCTTTTGCGAGTTCGCTCATAGTGGCTCACCTCGGAAGTGACGCATGGTTAGTTCTGATCGGTTCCACTCGGCATTCGAGCGGAGTTCAACCTTGCTGACCATCAACGGCCAACGGGGCGATCCGGCCACTGAAGAACATCCCCAATCGATGTCTGCCTTTACTTTCCCGATGCATGTTTGCCGAACATTCGACTCGGGAAACGCGACATTCGAACGGTCGCTGGCGTGCGTGATCAGTGTCACCGCACCTGCCAAGCGAACTGCCCTCTGGCCGTATCACCAGAAGATACCCCCAGTCTTGTGGGGCGAAAATTCGTTTGAATCCTTTGAGTAGAAACCTTCACATGATGCAAATCGACGCAGCAGACTGACGCGTCAGCATCGCATCACGGCTCGTGTCTTAATCCGTCTACTGCAGATCGATCTTCTCACCTGTAATACGAAAAATCCGTTCACTCAGTGGATGACTTTGCCGCTGCGAATCCAAGATCACCGTCTCGACAAGTTGAGCATGAATTGGTGGTGCAATGTCGGTTGGCCAAGCGATAAAGAAATCGCGATTGGGGACCGCTGCATAAACCTCCCCTGTCGGCTCGCCGGTTAGTTCTTGAATCAGCTGCAAGCGAACTTCGGGAATCAAGATCCTTGCCGCGTCATACCCATCGCCCGTTTGAATCACAGCCAAGCGAACCTCACCAGGCATCACGGCCAATGGCAATTGTGGCATCGAAGCGACGATATTCCGTTTGCCGAGCTCGATTGCGTCGATCGCCGTTTGTTGCCAACGATCCAAGTCAACTTGTCGTATGTACGCATAGCCGCCTTCGCTATCGATCACCAAACTGGCATGCACATCGTCAGCAAAAGGGAACGTGATCGCGTTAGAAAGATTGGTTAGCTTCGCACTCACCAATTGAACCCGCAATCGATCCTTGGCGTCTTCCCAGCGTTCGGGAATCGCGTCCGACGCCGAATCCAGCAACTGCAGAATCTGGGTAAACTTCTCGCAAATCGCTTCATCGAAGTCCTCGTCAGTAAAGACGCCTTGTCGATACTGTGCGAAGAGATTCGACATCCCATAGGTAACCGTGCCGTCGGTGATCACACCGGGCTCATCACCGAGTTCAAATCTGCGTGAAGCAAACTCCCGCTGCAAGATTCGAAGCACTCGTTCGGTGAAGCTTTCAATCATAAGAACCGAACACGGAAATTCGTTGCAAAAGTCAAGGGACGTCGACAACAGCGTACAACCCGTCAACTGAAATCGCAATCATTGGGAACAGTGCTGTCGATGCGTCAGCGTTTCAGGCTGCCGATTTATTTTGCTCGTTGCCAGAACCAGCGCCGTGGCGCAAGCCCCGAATTTGGATTCCCTTGCCCAACTTGTTGTTTTAAATGCTCGATCACTTCCAGTCGTTTTGCCGCCTCGTCCTGCACGGCGAGCAACAGTGGCAGGACGCTCGCCGAGACAGGGAGACGTGAGTCATTCATCGTCGATTCAAACAGCTCGATCAGCTCACGACCAAAGGTCTGCAAGTTCTCCGTCGTCTGGAGCTTCGCGTTCGCTTCGGCCTGCAAATCATGTCCCGGTCCGGCAGCGGAGAATCGCTCAAGCAGTAGCGCCGCCAATCGGTCCGCATCGTTCGGATCGAACAGGTTGCCTTCCGATTCACATTGCTCGCGGTGGACGGGAATGTCCGACATCAAGACAGTCTTTCCCAACGTCCGAGCCTCTTCGACAGAGGTACTCCAACCCTCAAATAGCGAAGGCTGAAGAATCAACGTCGCGTTGCGATACAACTGCCATTGCTGGTTCCGTGGCACCATTCCCAAGATCCGAACACGCTCCTGCAGACCGTTTGATCGAATAAACGTTTCCAAGCTTGGGAAATGATCCGGGTTGCGTCCATCGACTGTCGCCCCAGAACAAATCAGTAGCGGAGCTTTGCCACTAGCGTGTAATCGCTTCCATGCTTCAAAGACAACACGATGGTTCTTGTGCTGCCAAAATTGATACGGCAAATACACATAGGGCTGGTCAATTCCCAATTCCGCCATCACGGTTTGGGGCTCGATTGCCAAAGCGGATGAAGGTGGCTGTGTGCGGAAACGCAAAACAAACGTTCGGTCCTGAACCTCAGGATAAAAACGCTGCATATCCGTTTCCACCGAGACACTGCTGCATACGATTCGGTTACAGGTCGCCGACAAAAACGAGAACAACTGATCGCGATGGGCCAGCTCCGCCTTGGAAAAGAACTGCGGATAGTACTTGTGCTGCAGATCCGTGATCCAGCCAATGCACTTGCCGTCGAACGGAACCGCGGGCGGAGTGATCGCTGGAAATAACAGATCACATGCCTCGTTGCGAACCAGCTTGGTCAACTCGTCGCGACGTGACAGATCCAACAGCAAGCGTTCGTCAATCGTGCGAAGCGTCAACCAGCTCGCGTCGGCAAAGCCTGCCTCTTGAAGAAACTTCTCGCGCAGCGGTGTGGGCACGAAGGCGACGATCTCGGGAACTTCCTGCTCTGGCAAACTCGCCAGACCTTCGAGACAGTTGCGAACGTAATGCAGCCCCGCGACCCACCCCGACCACTGGCGAATACTATCCTGCAGCAGCCAAAACGCGATCCGCATCCGTACTCTCCGTGATTGCTCGAACCCAAGTTGCATAAATCGCCAGACCGTCTTCCAAGCGAGTTGTGTCACTCAGCTGATAGGCGTTGTTCGCCGGCAACTCGACTGACCAGTGCGGCGGATCACCCGATGCTCGCTCGCCCGAAAATCGCAACGTCCGATGAAGACCTAGTTGTTTCAAGAATAGCCGAGCAATCGTTTTGATTTCGACCGACTTCCCGGTTGCCACGTTGATATAGCCCGGCTGATGTTGAACCTGTGAATTCGGCGTCGTTACCAACTCACAGATCAGGTTCGCGATGTCACGCGAAAAAACAAAGTCGCGGGTCTCGGTACCATCGCCAAACAATGCGACTTCAGGACCTCGCTTCGCCTTTTGAAAGATGTCCCATAAGACCTGCTTTCGCAGGCCCGGTCCATAGGAACTAAAGATCCTGAGATTGACGGTATGGATTCCGAACCGGCTTCGATACTGTTCCGTTAACAACTCGCATTGCCTTTTGTGCTTGCCGTAGGGCGACACCGGACTAACAGGCGTTGATAAGGTGATCGGCAACCGAGCCGGTTGGCCATACACAGCAGCGCTCGAAAGGTTCACCACATTTGTATTGGGTGAATGCTTGGCGATCGCATCATAGAGCGACTCCGTCACCAAGACGTTGTTCCGGAAATCCGCTTTGGGATCTTCGACGGACAAACGGACGCTCGCCGATCCCGCGCAATGGATCACCCACGTCGGTTGTTCCGTAGCCAACACGGATGCCAACCGTTGATCGGGCAAGCGGAATGCGCACTGACGATCCGAGAGACTGGCCGAAGTAGGATTTTCTGATCCGGTCAAATAGATCAATCGATCGCAATGTGGCCGCAGCACACGTCCGATCGTTGCACCTAAAAAACCAGATGCCCCCGTCACCAGAACCGATTTCGGTGCCATTGAATCAGCCTTGCTTACGGACCGCGACCGCGACACCGTATCCCAAGTCGTCGTACTTCGCCGAACTAAAGTCCGGATGATTCCCAATCACATCGTCCCAAACATTTTCCAAGTAACGATGCTGGGGGTGGGTGATGTCGTCGAGCACGATCACGCCGCCAACAGATAACCGGGGCAACACCGTTTCCAAGTCAGCACGCGCGCCGTCTTCGGAATGGTCGCCATCGACGTTGATCAAGTCGAACATGTAACCAGGGTTCTTCGCAAAAAACTCTGGTACCGTTTCATGGGAGTTGCCTGAGATTAGTTCCAATGACCCACGATGCCCGAGGTTGCTGATTTCTTCGGTGACAAAGTCGGCACCCGGATTGGCCATCCCGGCATAGTTTTCCATCCACAGGTCAAACCCTTTGATTTCGCAATCAGGGGCGACCGCCGAAACGACAGCCAAGCTTCGGCCACGACGTACGCCGATTTCCAAATACCGGCGTGGCTGAACCACAGTCGCCGCCGCATGTAAGAACGTCAGCAAATCTGCGTAGTACCAATTGTTCCCGAATTTGGCTCGACCGTTGTCGTAATACTCTTTTAGAAAGACGAGGTAATCGTCGACCGTCAACTGCTCCATGATTTGACGAACAGAACCTAGCGTCTGGTCGTTTGTCGCCAATCGCTTCACAGTTTGGGCACTGATCTGTACCGGCTCCAACCACTGCGTTCCTGCCGTCTGAAAAACAGTTCGGCAAGCCGTCGCATCGGCTGCTTGGTCACATCGCAAGACTTTGTTTTCGGTTTGCAGCATTGATCGGAATCCGTTCCAGAGTTATCGCCAGCCATGGCATCACAGTAACCGCGTCGCGCACCTCGGCCGGACTGTAGCAGGGATGCGAAACCGCTATCAAGGCAAATCGACGGAAGAAAACGCGATGGGCTAAACTGCGGATGCAAGCAAACCAACTCGTAACGCCGACTCGCCTTACCCGATGACGATTCACCAACCCGACCGTAACGAATCTCCATATTCACCACTAACTGAAACATCGATCGACGAAACGAGTAAAACACACCCCATCGGCCTGAGACGCGTCCGCTTGGCCTGCGGAATCATCATGGTTGCGGCCATCTTTATTGCCATCATTGGACCGATAATTGGGATCAGCCGCACGTTCTCCCAACTGGCCGAACACGAGTCCGTCAATCCGAGCGATATCGCAGCTGGTATTTCGCGATCACTTGCGATCGCAGCAGTCTGCATTCCGATTGCGATCGTTGCGTTTGTAGTCCGTTCCTGGGCCCAAATGCGACTTCGCCGAGATGGCTTCGAGTAACACCGCAGCATACACAGCGTTTAAACTGAACGAATTCCCCCTCGGACGCACGGCCAGCGCACGCGACGTTTCCCCCTTTGAACATCGCAACGGTCGTGCAGTTGGCAAGTTCAGTGAGACGTCTGCTCATGTCGTACGAAATCAACGAGCTGTATCGGCGGTTGCCTGGCAAATGGCAAGGCATTTGCCAAACCTGGTTTCAGCCGGGCAAATTGGCTGACCAATCAGAAATTACCGGCACGATCGAACTAGCAATCAACGGGCATTTTTTAAAGCACAGTTATTGCAGCACGATCCGAGACAAAACACGCCGCGGCGAAGAACTGTTCGCGTTCAATCCGACCTCGCATCGTTGGCAATGCTCGTGGATCGACAGTTTTCACATGGCCGATGCGATCATGTTTTCAGAAGGCAAATCGCTCGACAACGGCTTACAGGTGATTGGCCAATACGATGTCGGCGAAGGTGAACCGGCATGGGGCTGGAAAACCGTCCTCGAATTGGTCGACGACAACCAACTGGTCATGACCGCTTACAACATCACTCCCGAAGGCAAAGAAGCGAAGGCTGTCGAAACGACCTATCAGCGTGTTTCGATCAGCCCAGATGCTTGCTACTAGCGAACCCAACGCTACAGCGACGCTGGTCCCACACCAACGGTCAACCAACCGTCGGTCGCTTCGATCGCCTTCACACGGTACGCGGCACCGGCAAAAGCGGGGAGCTTGGCGTATTCGGGAATCCGAATCGCTTGATTCAACAGTGCTTGTGGGAACGCTTCGGCAAACCCTTGTTTGATCGAACTGCGAATTCCCGTTTGTGCGACCGACAACCGTTTGGTCCCAGGAAAGTTGATTTCGACTTCGTCAATTCGCTCCAGCACGACTTCGCCGGTATCGGTTTTCGCCGGCTGATAGGTCGCAATGATTTCCAACGGACGACGGAGTTCGCGAGAACCTTGCGAGAAACGCGTACCACGAATTCCGACGACCAACTTTCCGTCGCGGGCTTCAAAGATGATCGGACGCGAGCGATCAAAATCGATCTCGAACGGCTCATCACTGGCCGCGTCTGACTCGGCAGATTTTGGACGGCCAGACTGCTCGATCATTCGATCCAGATCGGCCTTGCTTAACGTGCGGCCAGCCAAAAACGATCCCAACGTGTTGTCGATCAACGACTCGTGGACTTGAACCGTAATATCGCTTGGCGAAGAGACCGCTGGCGGTGCCGAAGGCGAACCGAGTTGGTTTCCTTGACGAATCAATGATGTCACGGTGATGAGGTCTGCTGTCGAAGCCAACCGGTGCTGTGGTTTGTCCATGTCCAACCGGTAAAGCCACGTCTGGATCTCGCCTAGCAATCCAGAATCTGGCGACGCCACCGCTTGGTCGGTTTCGAGAGCGAACTCTTCGCTAATTCGCCGAACCAATTTGCGGTGCGCGATGCGATCGGCAAGCGGCTTCTGTTCGGCCGCTTTCTTTCTCGCGATCTTTCGAACCAGACGCAGTTTGTGCTCGATCGAATTCAGGTTTGTGTGCAACGACGCATCGGTCGATACCTGGCCGAGCCGAATGCCCTTTGCATCCACTTCCAACATCCGAGTCGCGTAGACCTGCGCATCGCTTGTCGTCCGAACGCGTACGCCGCGGTTGTAGCCGACATTGCTAGTCGTCACCGTCCCGGTCAAAGCCAAGCGGATTCGAATGGCCGCATCAGACGGCAGCAGTTCCGCAACGACGTCACCGTTCATCGTCGCGCTACCGAAGATGCTGGTCCCCAGGATGCAATCACGTACTGGCGTGGTTTGCGATACGTCACGGCCGACTGCTTGCTGAACGACGGACTCGTCGACATGGACTCTGATGTTGGGCGAGGAAAACAGCCGGCGCGAATGCTCGACCAAGTCAACCGTCTGGTTCGTTCGTTCCAGCAAATCCAATAGCAAGCGCAAAGTCGCGATGTTGTCTGGCGAAGGCGTCGCTTCGATTTCGTCCCATTGATCTGAAAAACGCTCCAACTGCTTGCCCAGCGCGTTGGTGATCACGTCATGGCGGCGATATCGCAGCGCATCACTGAAACGTTTCGCGGCCGCACGGACACGTCGAACTTCGGCGACCTCCAGTCCCGGATAAACACCAGTCGCACGCCGAGCGATCTGATCCAAACTTTCTGCGATGTCGCGATCACTCACGTCCGATTCGATCGCTTCCACAGCACCGTCAATCGCCAAGTACTGCAACCATGCGGCGCCATTCGCCGCATCAGCCGATCGCGTCAAATGGGTGCGCAGCGCTGCGACTGCGGAAAGGAACGCTTCACGCGACTGCTCCACGGCTACGATTCGCTCCGGAACCAACTGTGCGACCGAGTCACGCGCCGCTCGGCTGATCGGCAAGTACCAGTCCTGTGCACTGGTTTGCTGGCAATTCGAAAGCGAAAAACTCGTCGCAAACACGACGCCAGCGACAACCGCGCGAACGTTTCTGCGACAGAGTGATGAACAAAATTGGCTGAACTGACCGACCATGGAGTTGTTCCCAACCGCGAAATGGGATCGAAAGATAATCCAACAAGAGAAGATAGTGAATTTACAAGGCTTTTGCAGGCGGCCCTGTTAATGGAATAGGAATTTTCGCCCGAGCGTGAAACGCCGGCCCGGCTATGTCACCTGGTACGTTTTTCGCGGCTCATCCGGCGACGGAACGCCCGCATTGCATGTCGCCACCAGGGTGATTCATCACGACAACTGACGGATCAATGAATTTGCCCCGGACCACCGGTGGCGATCCGCAAGTCTCCGTCGGGGACAAAGTTCCCGCTCAGCAAGTCGGTTAGCTTTGCCTTGGCACCGCGTTCATTCGGTTGTTCCATTCCCGGCGGACTGCCCCAAAGCAACTTGGTATTCGTTCCCGTGACCAAGCTTAATTGTGGAACGATGTTCATTCGCGGGTCACCGCTGACCATGATTTTGGCGATCTGAATACGATCACTCACCGCGGACAGCAAGTTCGCCAGCGTCGCCGCCGACTCCACACGTTTGTCACCAAACAACGTGCCTTCAACGCCGGTGGGATAGATATTCTTGACTTCGATTTGGATCAGCCGCCGAACCTCTTCGGTGGAAATATTTTCGGTCGGCAACATGTGGCCTTCGCCATCCAGCGGGAAATACATCTCATCCGCTTTGCCATGCGTTGGCATCCCAAGACTGGAAAGGTGCGATTCGATCTCGCGCATGTATTGCGGATCACCGGTGACGTGGAACGAGGCGACCGGTCGTCGATAGTCGACTTCGACGCGGAACTTGCCACCAGGCAGTTTCACGACTGAGCGAACATCACGAATCCATGGATGGTTTTTAAATGCCGAAGCGATCTTCGGCGTGGCTTCGCGATCGAGCGATGACAACTCGCCGAAGTGCGCCCAACGGTTAACGTCTTCCACGACATCGGTGCGAACGTACTCATGCGGCGCAGTGATTTCGATGTTGGCGGGATCGATGCCTTGATGTTGTGCCGCAAAGTACGCGGAAAACCAATGCGAGTACGCAAAATAGGATGTGACCAACAGCGCCATCGGCCACACCAAGGCCCACGCTGCGGGCGCTTTGATCAGCCGACGCAACAGCCTTCGAATGGGCCGAGGATCAGCATCATCCTTGCGTGCCATTGATCCGTCCCTTGAAATCCTAGCGAAGCAAAATGCGGACGTTCGTCGAACAACGACACGTCAATCCAATACGGATGATCGCCAGAATGACAGTGTTTCATGAACTTGAAACACCGACGCACGATCACACACCTGCACGCTCTACCAAATCTGGAGATTCAGTTGCAAGTCGATCCCGGTTTGCAACAGAACTTGCTCGCGAACTCGGTCGATCAGCTTCAAACACTGATCGCTGGTCGCCCCCTGATGGGCGATCATGTAATGCGGCTGGCTGCTATCCAGCGAAACATCACCTTCGCGAATCCCTGCCAACCCGACGTTCTGGATCAACTCCAACGCCGAGATCGTGTCTGGATCGATAAATGGCATCGCGATTCGTTCCATATCCGCCGGGCGGGTGGAGTTTCGCGAGATCCACAGCTTTTGCAAACGCTTGGTCAGGGCAACCGGGTCACCCGGCTCCAGCTGGAAGACGACTTCGACGATCATCGCTCCCGTCAAAGAAGTCTTTCGGTAGGTGAATCCGATCTCTTCTTGCGAGATTTCGCGGATCGATCCGTCCGCTTCCATCACACGAATTGCTTTGACAACCGGGCTAATATCACGACCGCCGCTAGACACATTGCCGACGACCGCCGCACCAACTGTTCCCGGAATGCCCATGAGGTGTTCTAAACCACCCAGTCCGGCACCGACCGATTTGACGACCGCGTGTGACAGCTTGCCGCCCGCACCCGCAGTCAAACAGTCGCCTTCGATTGACAAACCGCTCGTCGCAGCGGCAGCCAACGAAATCACGACACCATCAAACCCCGACTCGCGGACCAGAACATTGCTGCCCGAGCCAAGAATACGGAGCGGAAGGTCATTTTCAGCCGCCCACACCGTGATTTCGGTGATTTGCTCGATATCGACAGGTTCGGCAAAAAAGTGAGCCGGACCGCCGATCCCCAGCCAAACCAGGGGCGCGAGCGATTCGTCGGAGCGGACGACGTGTTGAAGGCGTTCAGGAATCATGCACCGATAATACCGCAGCGCCCGATTCATGCCAGTGGACCTACCGCTGGCATGCAATCGAGATCACTGATCAACGGGTGATTACGTGCTCTATGACACGCAGAAGAAGGTTAGCCGCGTGGGAGTGCGACCGAGCGAATCAGGTTCCGCACGGGCTGCTTGGATTGAAATCCCTTCAGCAGATGACGCTTCCACTCGCCAGCGTCATTTCGTGAGAAGACGATGATCTGGGGCAACATTTTCTCGCCCTTGGTCAATTGCTCAACCAATTCGGAGTTTTCATCGCGATTCAAAACCGCAACACTGACGTCGTCCAATTCACCGGTTGCCGCCATGGGCTCCAAAGTAGTCTGTTTCAGGACATTGCACGCCGGGCACCATGGGGCGCTGACGACGACCATCAGAGGCTTGCCTTCCTTAACAGATTCCTTGTACGCCTCGGCGTAGTCGGTCTTAATTGGCGCTGAAGTGACACTTCCAAGCAATACAGCTAACAGCAACGAAACCATTCCGAGTTCCTCGAATTAAAGCATGGTTACCGATCGGCGGTACACAATCGTCGTTCCGTTCGAATGAACAGTCATGCGTTCGAAATCGATGTGTTCGAATGAATACGCTGATGAGTCTTTCAATTCATTCGAACAAGCCGCCGAGGGCGAGTCATTCGTTGTTGTCCACGAAGTTCCATTCCAGTTTTGATGCGTCCCAATTCGTGGGCGCCATGGTGGCCAACAAATTGCCCTTATGGGAGATCGTCCAACTTCGGATCATTCCCACATCGGTGGCCCCCAGAACCATTCTGGGGAACCTGGGGCAACCCTACCGAAACTGCGGCTTCGGAAGGTTGGGCGGAGTATATGGATGCCCTGACCGCCATCAAGCCGTTCGGGTCAGAAATCTGTAAATAACGTGGATCAGCACCCGCGGAAAATTTGAAATATGTTTGGGCGGCGACCATCGAAAGTCGCTAAGCTTCGATCTAGCAACCATTTGAAGCATGCCAATCGCCGCGACGAAATTTCATCGGCACTGTACACACATGTACTCACTCCACTGAAGGTAAGGTCTGCCCCCAAATGTTTCGAGACCTAAAGACCGATCCAAGACCTGCGATTTGGCACTCGCATGACGCCTTGAGGACCTGGTGATGAGATTGCGTGTCGGACTCATTGGACTCGGCGACCAGTGGCAATCCAGGTACCGGCCAGCATTGCGAATGCTGGACGATCGCTTCGACGTTCGCGCCGTCTATAGCACGATCTCAAAACTCGCCGAATCGACCGCCGAAGAATTCCAGGCCGACCCCATCGACGGCTACCGCAGCCTGGTTTATCGCTGTGACATTGATGCCGTTCTGATTCTGAAACAATGCTGGCTTGGTTGGTTACCAGCACTCGCGGCCTGCCAAGCGGGCAAAGCGGTGTACTGGGGCGCCGGACTTGATTTCGACCCCGTCGGCCAACGCTCTGTTCGCAGCACAATCGAAAACAGCGGCGTGGCATTCATGGCCGAACTGCCTCGCCGGTTCGCACCAGCCACCCTGCGGATGAAAGAACTGATCGCAACGCACCTGGGTGCACCGCGATTGACTGGCGATGAACTCGGATCAATCGCCCCCGAGAACGCTCCCCACCCCGGCCCCGGTACCTGCAGGACGGACGACAGCGAATTAGTCGAACTTGTTGATTGGTGCCGCTACATCGTCGGGCGCTCTCCCAATGCCGTCAGCTCGGTTTGCAAAGAGAATCTGTTCCAATCACTGATCCTCAATTACGAGGGAAACTCAGGGCAACCCTCCAAGTCCGGGCAACCGATCGGTGCGATCGCTGAAATTGCAACCGACAGCACGCTGCCAAACCAATGGAAAGAATCGGCTAGCTTCCGATCACCGGCAGCCATGAAGGTCCAGTGTGAAAATGGAGTCGCCTTCATCGACTTGCCCAGCACGCTTGTCTGGTTTGATGACGCCGGACGACATGTCGAATCGCTAGAAACTGAATCGCCGGTCGGCGAACGCATGTTGCGTCAATTCCATCGTTCAGTCACCAGTTTAGTACGTGACCTCAACGGCTTGGTCGACGCTTATGAAGCGGCAGCGGTGGTTCAAGCCGCACGGCAAAGCCATGAAACAGGTTGTCGCGTCGACCTGCCATCTTAGATGTCACCTTCTCATTGATCGCTGTCCATCCTGGACACTTTGGGAACCTGAATCAGGACCTCTATTTGTCGACGTTCTTAGTGGACGCTGACTTAGTAGACACTGATCGCTCTCACGACTTCACGCTTACCGTTGTAATAAACATGTTCGTCTGGCCGGATCCGACGGATCGGTTTGCACAGACAGTCGGCCGACCATAAACGGATCGGGCCATCGTGATGAATGACGACGATTTTCCCAGATGCCAACAATATCATCACGGCATCGCAATCCTCCAAAGTTTTTGAAGGTTGCAGGGTCTTCGGTCGTTCCGTCTTCGGACGTTCTGGCAGTGTGGCGAGGCTCATGTTCGGATTCTTTCCCGCCCCGTGACACGGTTGGTCTGCCGTGTTTTGCCGAATTTCTATCGCTGTCAATCCGGCCTCAACAAATTCCATCCTATGTTTTCCCAGGGTCCGCGCCAGTTTCCCGGTGCCTCCGGGGGTCCCCGGGCGCGTAACCCGAACAATCGAACAAAACGACACGGGTTTGCCGAAGGACAGCAGCGAGAGAACGAACGATGGCCACGCGCACAATGCCAGGACGAGCGGACAACCGCCAAGATCAATTCGAACAGATCAAATCGCGCATTCACGGCAAGCTGGTCGACAAGCTCGACCTGTCTCGTGTTGGTGATATGCAAGGTGAGACACTGAAACGCGAGATCCGCGTTGTCATTGAACACCTTTGCGATGCCGAAGAAACACTGCTGAACCGTCAAGAACGCGAACGCATCGTTGACGAAGTTCTGGACGAAACCTTTGGCCTGGGGCCCTTGGAATTGATCCTCAAAGATCCCAAAGTCAGCGATATTTTGATCAACGGTCCGAAGAACATCTACGTCGAAAAAGGCGGCCAGATGCAGAAGACCGACGTCGAGTTCCGCGACGGAAAACACCTGCTACAAATCATCGACCGAATCGTCAGTAAGGTCGGCCGTCGTGTCGACGAAACCTGCCCAATGGTCGACGCGCGTTTGGAAGACGGCTCGCGGGTGAACGCGATCATCCCGCCACTCGCACTCGACGGCGCCGCGGTCAGTATTCGTCGCTTCGGTAGCAACCCACTGAAACTCGAAGACTTGCTGAACTACAAAGCCTTCACGCCAGAAATGGTGATGCTCTTGGAAGGCTGCATCAAAGCACGACTGAACTGCATCATCGCCGGCGGTACCGGTTCTGGTAAGACGACGCTGCTCAACACCCTGTCGTCCTTCATCGGTCACTCCGACCGGATCGTCACGATCGAAGACGCGGCCGAATTGCAGCTTCAACAGGATCACGTCGTTCGCTTGGAAACCCGCCCGCCAAACATCGAAGGCAACGGTGCGGTCACGGCGACGGACCTCGTGAAAAACGCCCTGCGTATGCGTCCCGAACGAATCATCATCGGTGAGTGTCGTGGTGGCGAAACCTTGGACATGTTGCAAGCGATGAACACCGGTCACGACGGATCGTTGACCACCATTCACGCCAACACCCCGCGTGACGCGATCGCCCGTTTGGAAACGATGGTCATGATGGCCGGCTTCGAACTTCCTGTCAAAGCGATTCGTCAACAGATCTCCGGTGCGGTCGACGTCTTGATCCAAGCCAACCGTTTGCAGGGTGGCCCACGTCGAGTCACGGCGATCACCGAAGTCGTCGGTATGGAACAAGAAACGATCGTCCTCCAAGACATCTATCGATTCGAACAAAAAGGCATTGGCGAAGACGGCAAAGCATACGGGACGTTCGAATGCTCCGGCGTTCGCCCCAGCTTCATGGACAAACTCGAAGCCGCCGGTGTGCGTCTGCCATCGAGTGCCTTCCGTGAACGCACCATGATGCACGCCTAAACGACTTCACCGAACCGCGCCGACGTTCACTCAAAACGTCCCCCTGATTTTGCACCCCATCAGCCTCACCATAGTCCCATGACAGCGACCGTCATCCTCATCGCCGTTGGCATCTTTGTCGCATCGTTGGTTGCCTTGGCAGCCAACATGCTCGTGCCCGGCAGCGACAACACGGCGACCGAAGATCGGCTCGCCCAGATGGCTTCTCGCCGTCGTGGCGGCGGTGGCGCCGCCGGTGATCGCGAAGAGTCGGGTTCACTGCTGCTCGATGGCGGATTTGATGACGCCAAAGGCTTCTTCGGCAACCTCACCGAAAACCTGCCCGGGATCGGTGACTACCTCGATCAAGCCGACGTGCGAATGCCGCCAGCCCAGTTCGTCATGATCTGCTTGGGTGCGTTCGGTTTTGGCGTGGCCCTGTGCTTGGCATCACCCTTTAAAATCCTCGCCGTCTTTGTCGGACCGATCTTTGCCGCCGTGCCTTTCGGATGGCTGATGCTCAAGCGACGCAGTCGACTGAACAAGTTCGGCAAGCAGATGCCCGAAGCACTCGAATTGCTCGGCCGATCACTACGTGCCGGTCACTCGCTCAACGCCGGCTTCGGTCTGGTTTCCAAAGAGATGGAAGACCCGTTGGCCCGTGAATTCGGACGTGCTTTCGAAGAACAGAACCTCGGGATTCCGCTGGACGAAGCGATCGAAGACATGGCCGACCGCGTTCCCAACATGGACCTTCGCTTCTTCGCCACCGCCGTGATTCTTCAGCGGCAAACCGGTGGTGACTTGGCCGAAATCCTTGACAAGATCGGTCACCTGATTCGCGAACGATTGCAGATCCTGGGACAGATTCAAGCACTCACCGGGGAAGGCCGAATGAGTGGTGCGGTGCTTCTCGCCCTGCCACCGGTCTTGTTCCTGGTCATGCTGAAGCTGAACTACGACTACGTCATGATGCTGTTCACCGACGAAATCGGTCGCTACATGTTGGGCTTCGGCCTGATCACACAAATCATTGGCGCACTTGTGATCAAGAAGATCATCACGATCAAAGTTTAATTCGCCCCCACCATCACTCCCACCACCGCAATCGTCGGCACGCACGGCCCCTGATGTGGGCGAAACAAACGAACTGGACGAAACAATGAACCTTTTACTCGCCGTCTCGATCGACCCGATTTACCTGATCACCGGTTCGATCTTTGCCTTCGTCACCGTCGGCATGTGGTTCGTAATCAATCGAGTCACTGGCGACGACAAGCCCCGCGCCGAAGCACGTTTGGACATGATGCGCAAGCGTCGCGCCAACGGACAAGCGGCTGGCGGCGACAACGCCAAAACCAAAAACGAAGCCCTCACCGCGTACCTCGAACGCGCCGCCACGCCCCTTGCCGACAAAGTCAGCGGCAACGAAAAGGAAATGGGCCAGCTTCGTGAAAAACTAATGAACGCCGGCTTCCGACGTGAAGCCGCTCCGGTCGTGTTCAAAACCATTCAGCTCGGAACCGCCGCGTTCGGACTGTTCGTCGGCAGTACCTACGGCTTCTTTGCCAACGGTTTCGGACAAGACATGATCATCAAAGTCGGTGGCGGATTGATCATCGGCTTCATGATTCCCAAACTGCTGCTCGACTTCACCGCCAAAAAACGCATGGAGAAGATCTTCCTCGGACTTCCCGATGCATTGGACTTGATGGTTGTCTGTGTCGAAGCCGGCTTGGGGATGGACCAAGCCTTGCGAAAAGTCGCCGAGGAAATGGAAAAGAGCCACAAAGAGATCGGCGAAGAATTCGGCATCGCAAACAAGCAGCTTCAACTCGGACGTACCCGCAGCGAAGTTCTCCAAGCCCTCGGCTTCCGCAGCGGTGTCGATGACCTGAAACAGCTAGCATCGATCCTGATTCAAGCGGACAAGTTCGGCTCGTCGATCGCGTCCGCACTTCGTGTGCAGAGTGACGCGATGCGTACACGCCGCCGACAGATCGCAGAAGAAAAAGCGGCCAAGACCGCGGTCAAGATGATCTTCCCACTCGTCTTGTTCATCTTCCCTGGGATCTTCGTCGTCCTCGTCGGCCCTGCCGGTATCAGCATGTATCGCAACATGCTGAATCAGTAACGGTATCCAGAAACGGCTCGTCCTTTACTCGGGACGAGCCGTCTTTCGTGCTACCGTCATCCGGCCATCAACGACCAAGCGATCGGCGTACTGCGTCATCGTGAACTGGCCGCCGCGGAACCAATGCAACAGCGGCGAGACATAGTCGATCGGTGGCTCCTCTGCTGGCTCCGGTCCGTTCCACGCGGTGCTCTCCCAACGATGCGTCTGCGGATTGTATTGGTACTGTCCGCCTAAGCTGCACTGCAAATCGGCGTCCAAGACCTGGCGAACACGCTGGAACGCTTCCTCTGGCGGAACGTCCAATTGCCGTGTCATCAGCGTCAGAAACTCTGCACCGGCAACACTGCTCCGTGCCGCACGCTGATACAGCTGATTGTTGACCCAATCTTCAAGCTGACTACCGAGCAGACTCCCGATCCGGCCACGAACCGTTGCCGCTTCCGAAACGTCGCTCGCTTCCAAAAACGGCAGGGTCGACGTCAACACTTCGTCTTGGAACGACAGCACACTGAACCCGCCACCGGTGTATCGATACAGCCCACCCAACAACCGACTCATCCCCGGCCCGACGGGACGCCCACGTCCCAGTCCCAGCGGCAATCGATCGAGCGCACCAGGCTGTGGCCAAGCACCCAAATACCCCGGTAAGCTTTTCAACGAACGATAGATGTTCAACAGTCCGTCGAAGTCTTCAGGTTCGGGCGGGAAGTTATCTTTGATGCCAACAAACAAATGCGTCGGCGGACCAAGCTGTTCACTCGCCACGTGTGCCTGAAGCGTCACGATATCGTCTGGCGCCGATCGGATCGCGACCTTGGTTGGCGGCCCTAACTGCTTCGCCCATTTGCCATACTTTTCAGGCGTCAGCGGCGCGATCTCGGCATGAACGGTAATCCGCTCCAGCGATGGACTGCCCGGAACATCTTCACGCCGAAGCGCGACAATGATCGGATCCATCTGTGGAAACCGTTCGCTGTATTCATTGGCAATCGTTTGATACCACTCCGCCTCTTGCAACGTCACGTTGTCGATCTCGACATCAGCGATCGGCAAGAACGATCCTCGCGCACCACGCATAGTGTCGATGACGCGGTCACCGATCGCAACAATGCCACTGCCATCGGGGCGTTTGCCAAATGAAAGCGGCAGGAACCCTTGCTCGATCAGCTCTTCCACGCCAAGCGGCGCGCCGCCAACCGAGTTGGCTTCCGCCGCTGCCGCCAAGCGGGCCAAATGCACCAACGACACATCGCTTTCCGCAGCGGATCGCCGTCGCAACTCGATCATGTACTCCGGCGACACCAACCCTTGTAACATCTCAGGCGAAAAGTATGCAAAGATCGTGTCCTCGCGATCGACAGGCACCAGCGAACGTGACAACCGAAACGATTCGGTCGCCGCAAGCGACTCGCGACTCTTGCCGACTTCAAAGAACCGCTTTACCAACGTCTTGCTGTTGGTGATTAAAAAATACCCGTTGTCTTCGGCCAGAAACGAACGAATCGAATTATCCGTTTTCGAGAGCAGCGAGACTTTGTGACCGTCCACATCGACTTGCTTCAACGTGATTTTGTCGTCACCGGACGCACGTGAAGAACGGTCATTGTTCAATGACGACCGCAACAAGAACGCGTTGCTGGCCTTCAAGATCACGCCCATCGACGCGCCGTCGTTGGTAAACAGGTCACGACCGATGACCGCTTGGTCTTCCACCACGCTAGCCCCCAACATCCGCGACAACTGGTTAATCTTCGTCGCGATCTGATTCTGGAAACGTTCCGTCGATTTGTTGACGGTTCCTCGCAATGTGATCATCCGACCGATGTCGCCGCCGTACTCCTCCGCCAAGTCCAAAAACCACAAGTAGTTATTGAACGAACCGAACCGAATATAAAAACATTCCGGCGGCACACGATCGGCGATTCCTTCTGTCACAACCGACTCATCAACAGGTGGCAATGCCGCTTTCTGCCAACGCGGCGGCTCTGGCAATGGCACGGTCGCGTCGGGTGATTCACTCGGCCTTGGCTCGTTGCCATCGGTCAGTCCCGCGGCCGTCCGCCGAAAGATCGCTTTGGTCACTTCCTCTGCACCGGTCAGGTACTTAAGTGTCTCCAGCAGCGGATCGGATTTTTCGACCGGTGCGATGAACCAGTCCGGTAAACCGTTGCCGGTTCGTCCGCTCAGCATTGCGACCAAGTAGGTTTCGACCCAAGGCGGGTAGTCACCTTTGTCAATAAACGATTTTGCTCGTTCGATGTAGGCATCCCACCACTGCTTCAACGCCGTCGCATGCATCGCCGCGTCAGCTTTGGGAACCAACTCGTACGTCCCGATCGGCCCACTGTCATCGGCGATCTCAATCGTCAGCGGAGCATCGCCGGTAAACAAAAACGTCGCGCGACGTGACACGATTTGCGTCTTGGGCATGTCATCATCTGTCAGCTCACGAATCAGCTTGCCGATCCGTCCCAACAGCCGACCGTTGCCTGGCTGTGGCACCGGACGTTCGCTCGTCGGTACGATTGGAACGTCGATATCCTCCGTCACGGGATAGTGCAACCTGCCCGATTGACTGGTCACCGAGAGCGGCCGAGGATCTTGCCCGACCAGCGGAACGGCCAACGGAATTTCGACGATCGCCACACCGTAGCGATGCGGTGCCGGGCCAACCCCCTCGACACTGGGGGCGGCAATTGCCGATGCCAACACCTCGACCGCATTGGCGGAGTTCGATGCAGAAACGACGGAGAAAACGATCGCACCGAGGGCGACAAACGCCGTCCTTACGTTGCGATGATTCGATTGATGACAGAACATTCGATAGCTTGTAACTGACGTATTCGAGACGACCGCTCGTCAGAATTCACGCTCTGGACGATACTAACGAGGGCGTACTGGCGGCACCGTTTACCGCTGGCATATCGACAGCATTATCCCCCAGCACACCAACTTTGGATAGGCAAACCGTGGACAGTCCCTCTCGCAGTGGTGTTTTTCAGTCCAGCACCGACGCCCGTTTAGAAGCCTTCGCCGAGTCGATTAGCTTCGACAAACGGCTCTATCGCCAAGATATCCGTGGCTCGATCGCCCATGCCGAGATGCTGAAAAACGTCGGACTGATCAGCGCCGATGATTTTGCCAAAATCCGCGACACCTTGCGTGAAATCGAATCCGAGATCGAAGCCGGTGACTTCCCGATTCGACTGGAACTCGAAGACATCCACATGCACATCGAGTCCGTCCTGATCGAACGGATCGGTGACGTCGGGCGAAAACTGCACACCGCCCGCAGCCGCAATGACCAAGTCAGCACCGACGCCCGCATGTGGGTTCGCGAACAGCTCGAACATGTGTCGGCGCTGCTGGAAGAACTCCAAAAGGCATTCCTCAGTCGCTGTGAAGGCGATTTCGATGTCATCTTGCCGGCGTACACCCACCTGCAACGCGCCCAGCCCGTCCTCGCCCCCCATTACTGGCTGGCCTACATCGAAAAATTCCAACGCGACCGCGAACGCTTGGCCGACTGCCGGGAACGGGTCAACCAATGCCCACTCGGTGTCGCCGCTGTCGCCGGCACCACCCTGCCCATCGACCGCGAACAAACCGCCAAAGCACTCGACTTCGCCGGCGTCACCGCCAACAGCTTGGACACCAGCAGCGACCGCGACTTCATCATCGAAAGCGCGTTCGTGTTGTCCATGATCGCTTCGCACCTGTCCGGCTGGGCCGAAGAATGGATCTTGTGGAGCACGGTCGAATTCGGCTTCATCAAGATGCCACACCAATTCTGCACCGGCAGCAGCATCATGCCGCAAAAGGTCAATCCCGACACACTAGAACTCACGCGTGGAAAATCCGCCCGCGTGATGGGCAACTTGCAAACGTTGATGTTGTTGGTGAAGAACTTGCCGTTGGCATACAACCGCGACCTACAAGAAGACAAGCCACCGTTGTTTGACTCCTTTGACACCGTCACCGCGATGCTGGAATTGGCAATTCCAATTGTCGCCGGCAGCGAACTGCAACGCGAACGCATCGCCGGTCGGATCGAAGAAGGCTACCTCGACGCCACGACTCTGATGGAATGGCTGATCAAGAAAGGCATCCCACAACGAACCGCCCACCACGCCGTCGGTGCGATCGTCGGTGCAGCAATGGCCAAAGGCATCCCACTGGCAGAACTGCCAATCAGCGAGATGCAAGAACACGCACCACAAGTCGACGAGTCGATCTTAGAAAGCCTCGGTACAGCGAACGCAGTCGCCGCGTTCGTTAGCTACGGTTCAACGGCACCTGCCCAAGTCCGTCAGCAGATGAAACGTTGGGAACAACGCCTGCTGTCCCGCTGATCATCTGCTGGCCAACCGATCGGACTCCATCAAGAAGCCTGTCTAGCGGTTTGTCGATCAACCGGCAAACCGCTCTCAGCGGCCACAACACTTCTTGTATTTTTTTCCGCTCATGCATGGACACTTATCGTTACGGCCAACTTTCTCGCCGCTGTTACGAATCGTCGTGTCATTGACGTGAATCGTGTCCATCGAGTCTCCGCCTTCTAGCTCATCACCGAAGTCGCTGCCGATTTCACCGAACACATCATAATCGTCTTCGCAGTCTTCAAAGTCTTCGAGCCCATCAACGCCGTCGAGCCCATTCGATAACCCTGCGATCATCTCCGCAAACCGCACCATCTCAGTTTTGAATTCGGAAAACTGCTCCCCCAAGACGATGAGGTCGCTCGGATCGGGCAGGTCTTCCAACAATTCCGCAAGGTCCGTCTGCCGCTGTTCGATGCATTCGCTGATGTAATCGAATGGCAACAATTCGCCGTCAACGATGCCGGATTCGTAAGCCCGTTCGATCTGCGGCATCGCCGAATCTGCAGACAGAGCCGCCAGGACCCGAATTAACTTCTCTGGTACCTCGTCAAACTCACCACCGCCTTTGTTGACGCCAGTCTGAACCAGATGGTCGAGCCGTTCACAGAAAAACTCGATCGCCTCCTCCCGCGTTTTCTTTCCATCACGAATCCAATAGAAAGGCACCGCAACTGCCGCCCACCTCAGATAATCGTTCACCTTGGGGTCGGCAATCAGCTCAGCAATCGCTGTTTCATCATCGCCGATAAAGGCCATCAAGATGCAGCTATACGCATCGGCGATAACAATTTCGAAACGCTCAAACGTTTTCCCCGCCGGGTCTGCCAAGCCCCGATAAATCAACGGCCAGGCCTGCAATGCACGAAACTCTGCCAACAAAAACAGGGAGTAGTAGTGCCCCACCGAGCCGACGTCTTCGCCGCTTTGGTACGCCTCTTCCGCCGCTTCGATGCTGCGAATCAGCCACGGAGTGATTTCACTTGACCGTTGACGAGCTTCCTCAATCGCGTCGTAGGGAACGGCTTCCAGCCCGGCGTCCAATTCGTCGAGAATCCGCCCTAGATCCTCCGGAATAGCCTCGAGACTGTTGGCGACTTCCATGGCAAACTCCTTTCAAAAAAGAATGGCAACTTGTGAAATCGCATTCTAGCCTGATCTGTCGCGCCCGTAGATGGCAGAATTGACTACTGTGAATCGGTCGCATTCCAAATTGATTTCATTTTCGAAACCGTCAGCGATTCAATCTCCGCGGACTGCTCGTCCGCTCGCACAAACAATCCATTCTGCCCCATCAACGTAAACTCCGTCACACTCAACTCTCCATCGTTGACGAACAACTCGATGGATGTTCGATCAATCAGAATCTCGAACTCGGTGACAGGCTGGCGAGTCTTGGCATGATGCGGCCCGACTCGGACTTCCCGCTCGCCAAGCACCACGTCCACTCCTCGCACACGAAACGTCAACCGACCGCCCTCGGCAAGCTTGACTTTCCCGCTCAAGTGAAACTGGCGTCCCGACGGTTGCAGCGGAATCGTCTGCCCGGCCCGCAACTGACGGCCTTCGATGTGGAACGTTTCGCCGTGAAGCTGCTCGACTTCGGCGATCGGTGCTCGATACAAACGCAGCCCCTCGTCCGTGCGACGGAGCTTCAGCTCACACGGAAAACTCAGCTGCTGGCTGAACGGCATGTCTGGAAACGCGGAATGCAACACCCACGCGATTTGGATTCGGCGCCCGTCCCCCGTCTCCACATTGTGGAACGTCTGCGTCGCGTAAAAGTCACCGAAGTCGATGGGAATGCGCTGCGGGTAATCGGGTGTGAATTGCTTACCGTCAAAACTGCCAAGCTGGTACCCACCATCAGCATGCACCAACACCCACTTGCTCGTTCCCGCCTCGCCTTCGACTGGCAACTCAAAGAAATCGGGACACTCAAAACTGTTCGGAATCGAATGGCCAGTCTCCTTCCATGACAACAGATTGTCCGAGACTAAAAAGTGATACCGCCCGCCGCCGTACAGAATCATGCACCAGTGCTGCCCCGGCTCGTACCAGAACACTTTAGGGTCACGCTCGGGAAGATCCAAGACCGGATTCTGGTCATAGATCGTCCAGCTTTTTCCTTTGTCCAAGCTATAGCTGATGCACTGACGATGGTTGTCGCCCGCCGACCAAAACGCGACCATCGCCGGGTTGTCCGGATCCTTTGATAAGCCAGACGTATTGCCATAGTCGACCACACAGTGCCCTGACTGAACGGCATAGTCCAGCGACGGTTCCCAAAATGCCGGCTCCTGTTCTTGCCAAGACACCAGATCACAGCTTGTGAAATGCAACCAACACTTGTTCCAACGCTGGGCGAAAACATGGTAGGTGCCGTCGTAATAAATCATCCCGTTCAAGTCATTGATCCAGCCCTCTTCACGCTGGCCAGGATTCAATCGATTCATCGTCCACTGACGTGCGGTCAAATGGAACTGTGGGCGAAACGCTTCGGTGTAAACCGGTGCGATTGGCGTGGACGGTGAGATTGGCCGATCCGTTTGCATCAAGTGATCGACATTGATGTGTCCCCAATCACCCGATGCTTCATCAACGATCTCAATTTTCGCGTGTTGGCCCTTCCAAGAGCGCACGTCCCACGAACCCTCCACCAAACGGTCACTTCGCCAGCCGGTGACACTGCGAACAATCTCACCGTCGATTAACAAGTTCATGCAGGTGTGCCGCTCGTAATTGCCACCGGCAATTCGAAATGCGATGTAGTCACGCTCAATCTCAAACGGCCGTGACGTCAGACGGCCTTGGGGTCGATCACCATCGATCTCACTGCATGCCAACCCGGCGCCTTCACAGTTATCGATTTCCAACTGTTTCAACTGAGTCTCTCCGCGTGCCGGCCCCGGCGCGAATGCCTCGCCTGTCGCCATCCATCCGACATAGCTTTCACCGTTGAAACGGTCGATCACGATGTCTGATGCAACACCATCTTCCGCGTTGACTTGACTGGCGGCTACAGCCGCTCCCAGACAGACCAGCATCGCCAACAACCCGCCTCGATCGATCTTCAATTTCATCATCGCCTTCACTCTCTCGAACCAATTCAAAACCTAACAGTACGATCACGCCTGACCAAACCGCATCTGATCCCCCGGCACCGAAAGCACCAGCTCTCCGCCATACTCGATGTTTTCCATCTTCGGCAGTAACAACTCCAGCACGTCCGGGGCTTGGAAATGCTCGGGCTTCGTGTCGGGGTGAGGAAAATAAATCAACCCTTCGGCACGGCTGCCCGATGCGAACTCGACCTTCGCGTCAAAGAACGAAAAGTCCTCCGCCGGCTCAACGGGATGCCATTTCAAATCGCGAAACGTCACCCGTGGCTGAACCACCTGATAAACCAGCGGCGCGATACTGAGATTGATCGTGCCGATGAAATACGGTGACAGATCCAGTCCCAGTGATTTGAAATACGGCATCTGCATCCGCAACGTGCCGTTTGGAAATCGCGGATTCCCATTCATGCCTGACGCGACGCGGTGACCTTGGACGATGACCGCTTCCGCCGATTGCCACTGGCTCATCAACTCAACTCCGTTCGGTTTTCTTCCACCAGCGAATGCATCGATTCCAGTGGAACTTGTTTTGTTTCGGGAAATGCAAACCAGACCACCGCCAGCTGCACAATCATCATGCCGGCAAAGAACGCGAACGGCAGCCCCGCGGACGGCTCGCCAACGTCACCGGCAACCATCGGAAACGTCCAGCTGACGATCATGGCCCAAAACCAGTGCGTAAAACTGCCGAGTGTCTGCCCCTTCGCACGCACCGCACCTGGGAACACTTCACTGATGTAAACCCAAATCACAGCGCCTTGGCCAAATGTGTGGCAGACAACCACGCCCGTCAACAACCACACCAATAGCGATGCCCCCTCGCCGCTGGAAAAGATCAATGCGACGGCCCCCATCGCGATCAATGTCCCAAATGCACTCGCCAATAGCAGCGGCTTGCGTCCCAATCGATCGATCAACACCATTCCCAACATCGTTGCGAACAAGTTGGCCACTCCTAACAAGATGGTCGCCAACCCCGCGTCCTCGCGACTGTAGCCGCCTGATTCCAAGATCGGGTTCAAGTAATACCACAGCGCATTGATACCGCCGAACTGATTGAAGCTCGCGATCGTGATTGCCAAAAAGATCGGCTTCGCATGCTCGCCCGACCATAGCGGTTGTTGGCTCGAATCACTTTCCGCAGCAAGCGTCTGCCGAATTCGTTGCGTTTGCATGATCGGGTCCGGTTCGCCGAACTTCTTCAGCACCGCGACCGCTTCCTGTTCGTCCCCTTGCAACACCAGCCAACGTGGACTGCGTGGAATGAAAAACAACGAGATTAAAAACAGCATCGCGGGGAACGCTTCGATCCCAAGCTTCCATCGCCAAAGCGTCTGCAACGTCGCTTCATCGAGCGAAACGGAATAGCGATCGACCAGTAAGTTCGAAAAGAACGCGACCAGCACCCCAAAGACAATGTTGAATTGAAAGAAGCTAACCAATCGCCCACGCCACTCCGCCGGCGAAACCTCTGCCAAGTACAGCGGCCCCAACACCGTCGATCCGCCAACTCCCAAACCGCCGACCAATCGGAACAAAACCAACGAGTTCAAATCCCACGCCAACGCACTGCCCAATGCACTGACCAAGTACAACCCACCGCAAACCTTCAAACAGTCGCGTCGGCCAAACCGATCGCCCGGGTATCCAGCAACCAACGCTCCAATCGCCGTCCCGATCAGCGCCGATGCGGTCATGAAACCTTGCATGAACCCGCTCAGCGAAAACTGCTCTTCCAGCTGTGTCTGGCAGCCCGAAATCACGATCGTGTCGAAACCGAACAACAGCCCACCCAGCGAGGCGACGACCGCCGCGGCCAGCAGCGAACGCCCTGGCAAACTCGAAGTCTCGCGATCGGTTAATGTGTCACTCATCCGTGCACCAATTGGGTAAGTCAACTTTTCGGCAATCGCGTTACTAGACAGCCTGATCAACTGGTCTAATCCGAAACATGACTGCCCAAACACCCTACCAAGGGCCGATCGTCCCGCAACAACCGACACCACAAATTGGACAGCAAAGTTGTCTTATCAGATCAGGCGATCTAAACTTCGATTGAGACTCCGTGCCTCTGAATTCACGACCTCTACACCGGGCGACCCGTGCGAGAAACCAAGTACCAGCGAATCGTCATCGACCTGCAACAAGCCATCGACGACGGGACGTTCAAAGTCGGCGCGCGACTGCCCTCGGAAAATGCCTTGGTCAAGCAATACGACGCGTCGCGACCGACCGTCGTGCGAGCTCTTCGTGAATTACAAAACGGCGGCTACGTCGAACGTAAAACCGGCTCTGGCACCTACGTCAAACAACGACAAATCGACACCCGCCAACGCACCTTTGCCCTGCTCGTTCCGGCACTCGCCGACGGTGAAATCTTTGATCCGATCTGCTCCGCGCTTGCCCGCCAAGCCTATGTCACGGGCAATGCGATCCTGTGGGGAAACCTTGCCGACGAACCGCCCGAACGACTCGAATCGGCGACCCGAAAACTGTGCCAGGAATACATTGTCGCCGGTGTCGACGGTGTGTTCTTTTCGCCCTTCGAGTTCACCGACTCCAAAGACGACGTCAGCAAGTCGATTCTGCGTGACTTGAGCAAAGCCAAGATCCCAGTGGTGCTACTCGATCGCGACTATGTCGATCCGCCCCAGCGCAGCGACTATGATCTGATCGGCACAGACAGCTTTAACGCCGGCTATGTACTTGCCGATCACCTTCTTCGCGTCGGTCGCCAACACGTACATTTCCTTAGCCGACGCAACTCGGCATCCACCGTCCACCGCCGATTGCAAGGCTATCAAGCGGCCCTGCTTGACCACAGTAAAAAAGTTTCCGCAAACCACACGCACCAGATTGATCCGACCGACCACGACGAAGTCAAACAGCTCCTTCGATCGAAGCACCTGGATGCGATTGTCTGTGGCAACGACAAAACCGCTGCGCAGCTGATTCAAAGTTTACAAGCTCTCGGCCAGCAAATCCCACGCGACTTGGCGATCGTGGGCGTGGACGACCTGTCGTACGCGCGGCTGCTGGCGCCACCGCTGACTACCATGCACCAGCCCTGCCAACTGCTTGCTTCGGTCGCATTTCAGATGATGCAAGACCGGATCGAAAATCCACACCTCCCACCCCGCCACACCTGCGTCCCAATGAAACTCGTCATCCGCCAATCATGCGGAAGCCAAAGCGATGAACGCATCGCTCGGTGAGACGGAATGACTTGGTTATCCCTTCGCTGACAATTGGCCGAAGGCGAAATGGACCATAGCCTGCGGCAATCAGTTCCAAGTCCGATCAAAACACCCCATCTCATGACCAACCGCGAGCGGCAAACAGATTTCCCATTGTCGCCTTTCGCTCCGCGAAAGTAGCGTTCTCCTCCAACAAGAAAAGGTACGCCGACAAGAAAAGGTACGCGGACTCAATTTGGCTTTGATCTGCCCGATGAATCGCTGCTTACAAGGGCAACGGACCGGACCTTTGGCCCTCAGCGTGCTCATTCTGCTTGGTTCCCGGCCCTGCGGACCGGGCTAGGTAACCGGCTGGACCTTCGGCCCAAAAGTCGGTCGCTGGCCTGCGCCCGGAAAACGTACGCGGACTCGTTTTGGCTCTGTTCCGCCCAATGATTCCGATGCAACGCTGCTTGCAAGAGCAACGGACCGGACCTTTGGCCCTCAACGCGCTCATCTTGCTGGGTTCCCGGCCCTGCAGACCGGGCTAGGTAATTGGCTGGACCTTCGGCCCAAGTGTCGATGGCTGGTTTGTGGAGAGCAGTTTGAATTCAGGCGGTGATCGCATCGGAAAGCCTGAATATTGAGCGTACTCGGTGCTGGGAATTGATGACCGCGGAGAAACGCAGAGGGTTTCTCCGGTATAAACGCAAGAAAACCAGACTCGTGAGCTGGAGAAACGCTACACCGATCTTGGCGGTCCGGTTGCCGTGACGATCGAAGACACCCCGGCTCATGCAACCACGCCCAGCAACCTGGACGCGGTCGTGACGTTTATCCTCGGCAACGAAACCCGCTAAGGCCTGACGCTTATTGTTTTGGAAACACCTTCGCGGCGGCCTTCAAAAAGTCGTCGCGGGCGGCCCACTGATCGCCGCTGGTGCACTGCACCATAAAGATCGCGATCATGCCGGTCGTTGGGTTCACCGAAAGGTCGGTCCCGTAGGCGCCGTCGTGACCGAACATGCCGTTGCGAAGGTGATAGCCCAAGCTGTAGTTGACGTTCGTCGTGCCTGTTTGCGCGGTCCGCAGCACGTCCATCGACTCGGGCGACAGATAACGTTTCCCGTCAAGTTCGCCGTTGTTCGCCAACATCAATCCATAGCGAAAGATATCTCCCGTCGTGGAAAACAAGCCGCCACCGGCTTCAGGAAATCGTCGGGCCCGGTCGCTGTACGGCTTGGTCAGAAAGCCAACTTCGCCGCGCGAGAATCCTTCACCTTTGCGATTCGGCCCATACGCGCCGGCCAATCGTTCGACCTGTGACTCGCTTGGCCAGAACGTCGTTTCGGTCATCTTGAGCGGATCAAAAAATCGCGATTGCAGAAAGTCTTCGTACGGCATGCCGCTGACGATTTCAACAATCCGCGCCGCGACGTTCATGCCTTGATTCCCGTAGGCATACTTGTCGCCAGGCTGAGATAGCAACGGCCCGGTGACCGAACTGAGCGCTCGCACTTTTAGCGGCGTGACATCCGCGCCGGCGACTCGCTGCAGTTCCGCACTCCCCGCCAGACCACTCGTATGACTGAGCGCATGCCGAATCGTTACCGGCCGGACCGGGGCAACCAGTAATACATGTGAGTCGTCCTTTTCTTCAACGACTTTCCAATCGTTCAACTGTGGAATGAATTTCGAAATCGGATCATCCAACGAAACCTTGCCTTCGTCGACCAACATCATAATCGATGCCCCGGCAAACATCTTCGTCATCGACGCGATCCAGAACACGTTGTCTTCGCTGATCGACTGCTGAGACTCGACATCGGCGTATCCCATCAAGTTCCGGTAGTGCACCTTGCCGGTTCGGTCAGCAACGATGGCGACACAACCGGCGATCTTGGATGCGTCGTGATACGGCTTGAACGCGGCAGCGACTTCGGGGCTCTCGGGAATCACGTCGTCAGCGAAAACGCTGGAATTCCCGGCACAGACCATGACTCCTATCAAGGCAACCTTTAGCAGACGATTCATCAAGACACTCCAGAATAGGATGGCGGTGGGAAATAGGAAGCGCACCAAGATACTCGAACGCCAATCCCTACGCGGCCATCTCGGACGATTGAATAAATCGCCCGGAGACATTGTCGAATGATGCTCCACAAAGAGGGTACGCTCAATCTAAGTAACGAGACGCAACACTCGAAGAACAACAGGCTGCTAACCGCCGAGCCTTACATCATCCAGCCCAAACAGATAGCCAGTGGACTGCTCGTTCTTTCCAACGACTTCGAAAGTCAACCGGTGCGTCCCCTGCTCCAGCACTGGCGATTCGAATCGCACGTCGCCTGCACGCACCACCGCGTCGTCATAACAATCGATAGGCTGGCCAATTCGATTTCCGTCCAGCCAAACCTGGACCGAGCAGTAATCCGGTGCCTTCGTCAAACCGATTGCCAGACCAGTCGTTTCCTGATCGACGCCGAACTGCACTTCAAGCTTTGCCCCTTCGCCACTGGCACGCCAAAGCAGATGCGCATTGCTTGACCAACCATCACCAAACACGCGCATCTCCTGAACGCTGGTTGGGCCGTCGGGTGAACCGACAACATCGATGTGCCCCCAATGCGAGCCCTCCAACACACCATCGACAACTGGTAACGCAGGCTGGCTGATCGCGGGAACGTAATAGTCAACACGCTGTTCGACATCCACTGGCTGATACGGATCCGCCACACCCGCAGTTTGGTACCAGCAAACGGTGTACGCATTCAGTAACGGCCAGTTGTTGCCGTGATACTTTTCGATCACCGCTTCAAAGCTGCGTTGAAAGGGGACGTTGTCCGGCACCTGCCAACGGGCTTGCGTGATATGGCCGATGTTACCCGGACCGGCTCGATCAGCACTCTTTCCGATTTGATCAGCCTCGCCATTACGTGGCTGTGCTTGCAACGCACTGTCAAACGCCGTTGGCTGTCCCCAGGCGTACCCGAAGTAGTCTTCCGATCCGGTACCGAATGTCGACGGCATCGCTTCACCATCGACAAAAAACTTCTCGTCGCCTTCACCCCACCAGTAATGCGTGTCGACTTCGCCAAGATAAAACGCACGCTGCGGTGAAGCACTGCGGAACGATTCCGCGTCCGGCAAGGGTGTCACAAAACGTTGTTTAGCGCGATCATCCCACAGGTGATTCGGATTCCACATGTGGGCGTGAAATCCACAGAATCGCCCACTCACACCGTCGAGGTGAAGCACAGGCCAATCCGGCCAGCGGTCCGACATCAACCGTTCCTGATCGAACCCGCTGAAGTCGTCGCGGTGCCATTTGCAGTGAAACCGCAACAACTGATCGGGGTCTCTCTCCAGCGTTTCGGTGTGAAACGCAAACCGCAAGTCTCGAGTGGCCTTGCCGTCGTTCTTGACTCGAATCACCGCTTTGCGAAACGGCATGTACCAATTGCTGTAGTACCCACGCTCGGTCATTCCCGTGGTCAGCGTTCGGTGCAAATTCTCACCGGCCCCAGTCCCAAAGAAGTCACCGAGCGGTGCCCACACGGCCGGCGAATCGTCGTCGTCCCAGGTCAGACTGATCGTCAGCTCGCGAAGTATTCGAACGGATTCGGAGCGATCGACCGGCGGCCGCTTCATAAAGATCGACGTCAGCGCGGCGGGCGAATCAAACGTTGCCAGCACCTTTTCCTCACCGGCACCAAGCGAAACGGTCGTGTCGGTGACGGCGGCCGGGTTGTCCACAAAC
Organism: Rhodopirellula sp. MGV; assembly: GCF_002251265.1. Taxonomy (NCBI): domain Bacteria; kingdom Pseudomonadati; phylum Planctomycetota; class Planctomycetia; order Pirellulales; family Pirellulaceae; genus Rhodopirellula; species Rhodopirellula sp. MGV. The sequence goes on from NZ_NPDI01000012.1 coordinate 124,761, forward strand.
AGAAACGGACCGCGCTGCGACCAAATACTGTTGGCCGTCCGCAACGCGGAACGTTGCGATTCGGTCAGAGTCCCGTCAAACGAAGGAACCGTTGTCCCTTTTGGGAAACGTGTGTAAGTGATTTGGTAGTACCGCCCCCAACCTTCACTGCCACGAATTTTCAGCGACTTGTTGAAGGTGATCGGAACGAATCGGTTGTAGCCACGTGCCTTGATTTGTGACAGCTCGGGCAGCTCGGGCAGCTCGTCAAAGTCATCGGCAAAAAGTTGCTTGAACGGTTTGGCGAACGTTGGCTCGGTATCACCGTCGACATAGAACTGCCAGTCACCGTCGCCAGGCATCGCCGACCATATCCGCCAAACCACGCCAGAACCTTCCAAATCAAAGAACGTCCCATCGTCATCGAGCGCGCCATCGGCATCGTTGTTGGCATGCCAGTTTTCGTAGCGTTCGGTCACCGGGTTGAATCGTGACGCGCGATCGCGACTGGAAAAGTTACCGCTGACTTCGCCAGGCAACGGCGGGTTGGCGAGCCCTTTGAGGTCGTACATGCGAGCCACGACATCCGCATAGCTGAGCGTCGTTATTGGCAAAGCTGACGGCGTCTGGGCTGAGTGAGTCTGCGCTGACGGCGTCTGGGCTATGACAGCTCCGGCCAGACACTGAAAACTGGCCAGAACCAACGACGTCACGACAGCTCGACGCACCAAAGCGACTTTCAATTGACCGATCACTGATCTGCGATTCCCAGCTTGGCTTGCATTTCTTCCAGCGGGACGCCTTTCGTTTCCGGGACGAATAGCTTCACCCAAATCAATTGCAACACCATCATGAAACAGAAGAACCCAAAGATCGCTGCCGGGGGCAAAATTTCGGCCATCTTGGGAAACACCAACGTCAACGTCGCGGCAAACAGCCAGTGCGTCGAGCTTCCCAGTGCTTGCCCGGCGGCACGATTTCGGTTCGGAAAGATCTCGCTAATAAATACCCAAATCACCGCACCTTGGCCAACCGCATGAGCGGCGATAAAGGCAAAGATACATGCCGGAACAATGCCGTAGCTTCCGACGCTGAACGCCCAAGTACAAAGCCCCAACGAAGCGATGTAGCCAAACGAACCGATGTAAAGCAACGTCCGTCGTCCAAAGCGATCGATCAACCACAAGCCGACATAGGTGAAGACCAAGTTGGTCACGCCAATTCCCAGCGACTGCAATAGCGCCGCGTTCTTTTCCAGCCCAGTCCATTCGAAGATTCGCGGCGCGAAATACAAAATCGCGTTGATCCCCGAGAGCTGATTGAAGAACGCGACCAAGAAGGCCAACATGATCGGCCGCCGCAATCGCCAAGTAAAAAACTTGGCCTTCGTCGTCAAGTCGCCCGCACTCGCGAGTACCGAATCGGCAAGCGACTCGATCTCTTGGTCAGACAGTTCCGGATTCACATCCCGAAAGACTTTCATTCCGGCTTCTCGCTGATTCCCGTGGGCGATCAACCAACGCGGACTCTCGGACAACGTCATGCAAAGCACGGTGTAAAGCAGCGCCGGGAACGCTTCCACACCCAACATCCATCGCCACGCGACTTCGCCATCAACGTACTTGCCGATCAAGTAGTTCGACGCGAACGCGATCAAAATCCCGAACACGATATTGAATTGAAAAAGCCCCGCCAAACGGCCACGCATATTGGCCGGCGAAATTTCCGAGATGTACAGCGGCGATGCAACCGTCGCGATTCCGACACCGACGCCACCGATGAAACGTGCCACCATGAACACGAACTTATCGGGGGCAATCCCAGATCCGACCGCCGAGACAAAATACAACACGCCGACCCAGATCAACGTGCTTCGGCGGCCAAACCGTTCGGCTGGCACACCGCCAAACAATGCCCCGAGCACGGTCCCCCAGAGTGCGGCACTCATGCATAAACCATGCAGCGTGCTGTTCAGATCCCAGACGGATTGGATCTTCTGCTCCGCACCCGAGATCACGATCGTGTCGAAGCCGAACAAGAACCCAGCTAGCGATGCAGTAACAGACCACACCAATAAACGGTTACCCATGAATCTCTCACCTCGGGGCGACGATAAAGGCGACCAAAATAACCCCAGCACCCCGGTCACACAATCGAACGCCCCAAAGTTTCCGGCCGCCGACCTCCCCGGCAAAGCGACCGAGACCGCTTGATGCGATAATTCGACTTGCCGCTTTGTCTGCGGCGGCGATCCAGCTATTTCACAATCACTGCGTCGCGAAACTGCTCAAGCAAGTTCCAGTCGCGAACCACATGTTCCTTGCTCGACGTGTTGAACCGTGCGACGTTTCCGTCCTCGCGCGAATAACGGAAGGTTGCCAGATCGATCGGCGATTCTTCAAACGCTTCATGCATTCGCTGGGTGTGTTTTTCGTGATCGTCGACAAAAACAATCGCCGCGAACTTTGCTTTCGAGCGTGCCAACAAGGTACGGAGCATGTACCCCTTATGCTGTCCGGCAGTCAGGTAGATGCCATCGGAATAAGTGACCGGGCGTGGTTTCCCCAAGTCAAAAATGGTTTCAACGTCCAAACCTTGCCGGTGCTCTTTCTCAATGCCATAAGGCAGAAAGACACCACGTTTTTCGTTGATCTGGAGTGCCGATCCCGCGATGTCGTAGCCATTGCGTTCCAATTCCGATTCGGTCGCATTTCGGAAATCTTTGCCACGAGACGTCAGCACGACGGTGGTGATACCAGGCAGCTCATTCCCTTCCTTGTCTTTCTTCCGTTCCAATAGTCCGTTGAACAACGCCGGAAGATTTGGCTCCGGCGGGTGCATCGAACTAAGCGAAAAGAGGACGCCCTGTGCGTTCAACAATTCGTCAAAAGTTGCGCCGACCAAGTGGGGACTGCTCGGGTCACTCTTGAGCAAACCTTCTTGCCAGCCGTACCACTGATCGCTTCCCAGGTCCTGGTTCATTGCCAGCAGTGTGTTGTCGACATCGACGACCAACAACACGTTTTGGGCACCGTGTTTTTTGGAAAAGTCTTGGACTTGTTTGACAACCTGTGCGAACTCCGCCGTCTCAACGGCTTTCCGCACTCCCGGTTCTTGGGCAACGACGACGACATCGAACGCAGGGTGGCAGAACACCGGCAGCACGACATACGCCAACACAAACGCTATCCAACGACTCATCTGCTTTCTCCAAACGGCCAGTTGATTTTTAGAGATATCCTCTCCCAAGGTCGCCTTGTGCTCCACAAAAACAGCGGTAGAGAACACTACTTTCACGGG
>NZ_NPDI01000054.1:0-15869 GCF_002251265.1 Rhodopirellula sp. MGV
CCGGTGCCTTGCAAGACATCGGTCAACGCGAGGTCGGGAGTGGACACAGGCGTGAAGCCTTTGTCCGACAGGAACGACACGGCGAACTGTTGCAGCGCGAGGTCCAAACGGACGGCAGCGTTGCGCACGACGTGAGATTTGATCTTCGACGCCGTCACCGAAGGCAAGCCTCGAGAGTGCGGTGAGACACGTCGCGTCGCCATGTTCCGAGAGAGACTCGGAAATTGAATTCCAATGTCGAGCGACGCAAGCGTCACTTTCCCAATTACGTTTTCGTTTGATTAGCCGTTCAAGCTTTTTGGTCAGCGCGGACGTAGGTGCCGTATCAGATGTTTCGGTGTCGCTTGTTGGATTCGACTGTGCCAGTTGGTATTGTTCGAGTGCTTCGCAAATCAGTTCGACGTTAGCGCTTTCGCCTGGCGTTTCTTGGAGCTCCATTTTTTCGATAGAGTCGGCGATCGCGCGGCCGACCCGTTTGCCGATGTGTTCACCGAGACGGCGATAGGCTTCGACTTGGGATGCATCGTAGAATTGGTCGGAGGTCGATTCGTGTGGAAAGTCTTTAAATCGACCACGGTAGTACTGCAGGTCCAGGCTCTCGTCGCCGGTAAAGGACGGCTTGATCAGGATAAGGGTGCCGTGCGATCCGTCACCATAGAGGATGCGGCCGACTTTGAAATGTGATTTGCAAATCGGTCTTTGATGGTTGTCCTTGTCATCCCCGTGGAGAAATTCGTCAACCGCAAAACCTGAAGAGGGTTGGTCATGGTTCGCCGCGATTTCGACAAGGCGGATTCCCTGGTGCACTCGGACTTCGGCAATCGCACGGGCGAGATCGGCAAACTGACGTTTGGGATCGTACGACGCGTCGACGCAGATGATCAGCCGACACTGGCGTTTTAAAAGTTGTACCAGTCCGAGATTTTCGCGGACGCCACCGTCGCTGACAAAAAAGTACTGTCGCTTTTTCCAATGTCTCGCCGTGTCGATCAAGCTGCTGATGACGTTGGGAAATGTCGTGGGCGTTCGCTGTGGATTGGGAAGCCACTGTCCCAGTCGCAGATTAAGGATCAACATCAGCGTCGCGATCAGCGGGTTGGTCACGTTGCCGGGGCTGACGGCCGCGCCGCTGATGGCGATCGAGTCCGCCAGGTCGATCTTGTTGAGCGAACCAGGGATCATGCTTTCGTATTTGTCGGTGTCCATGAAGCCCGTGAGTTCAGACCCGCAATAGTTTTTCGATAGCAGGAAGCTGTCTTGGGAGCGGAGCAATTCGGCGGGCAGTTTTTGAGCCGGATCGCTTGCCGCGAAGACCTTGGGAAAGAGGTTGCTGTGAAGCAAGCTGATCGATCCACAGATCAGATGATAGGGGCCGCCGACGTTGCAGGTATTCAGTTTCGAAAGTGGGATCGACGACTCGCTTCCGTCGCTTCCCGAAACAAACGCTTGTGCGATCCGGTTGCGATAATAGCGATGCAGCGAAACGGTGTTCAAGTTGACCAGTGCACCCGCCATCAGGAAAACCAACGCAGCGTATGTGAAGATGGTCAATCGTTTGACCTGGTCATTTGAATGGGTGATCGTGCGACGGATCTCTGTCCGCGGTCGCAAGGCGTCGGGCTGCATCGTTTGAAATGCGAGTCGTGAAATTCGGCGACCGACATCCGGCGTCAGCGGTACGTCCGACGCAATGGCGATTTGGTTGAGATGTTCTTGCAGGTCCGGCGGAAGTATCAGCGGTTCGACACCCATCGGAATACTGTTTTGCACGTCACGCACGAGCCCAGCGAGTTCCGATCGTACGTCTGGATCGTCGAAGAAATTCAGTTCGAACGACGTCGCGAGGTTGTTGCGGATGTGGCGTGACAGTTGCGTCGCGGCGATGTAGTCGGACGTCTCATTTTGGCTTCTCAGATTCCCCCAGTGTCCAAGGTTTAAGTACCAGCTATGTAGGTTGGGGGTGATGCGGGTGTGGTGAAATCGCTTGTCGTCCTTGAGGGCTTCGCGGAGTGCCAACACCTCAGGGCGAAGGAGCTGACTCGCTAAAGCACTGCAAAGTAGGGATCGGTTCAATGCTCGACGCACCATGGCACGGTCCTCTGTGCGAGGTCCGATTTGGCCGGCGGGGTCGGTTGCCAGATGTGAAAACGAAACGTTGCTTGATCGCTGCCGAACCGATCGGAGGTATTCCAGGTCCAGCGACGCAATCGCGGCCAAGACATCGGCAACGACGAGCGGCGAGGCATCATTGCCGATCGCTAAGGATTGATCGATCGGATAACGTGATTGGTACAGCATCGCGTCTCGAATTTGATCGAGACGTTGCCGGTTTTGCGTTGTATCCGCCCCAAGCAAGTAGTTCTTGAATGCTTCGTCGACGTTGCCGGATCTTGCGTTCTTTACCAGCAGCCCAAGGTCCAGGTTGACGTCGTCTTCTTCGTCGAAATTGTCCCGCACGGTTTTGGCGAACAGCTCCGGGATCGTATTTGGCTTGTCTGGTGTTGGAGTTGAGGGGATGGCTAATGATGCAACGATCGATTCGTCTCGGATGTCACCGCCGACCATTTCTCGATAGGGATGGGTGTTGAAGCCACTGATGTTTTCTTTGGCGATGAAACCGACCAGCAACAATGGAATTCCGATCAACAGGCCGGTGCTGGCAAGCAGAAAGACATACCGCTCCAAAGGGCTTTGGGGGTTGATGCCGCTTTGCAGGATTCGCTGAGGTCGGATCCAGGGGAGCAGTGCGGCCCCGACGGCCCCGGTGATTGTCGCCCAGACCGAATTGGGCAGGACAAAGATAGGCTGGCCGGTGAGCAATTCGACCCCTGTCCCTTCGTTGTCACCGTTGCCCGCTACCAAGGCGAGCCCGATCAGGACGGACGGCAGCAGCAAGTACAGAAAGAATCTGGCGGTGCCTCCGGTGGAGATGTCATTGCGTCGCCACAGCGAAATCCCCCAAGCCGCCAGCCAGCAACAGCCGAAGAGCACCGCGGGAAAGAATGGGACCAGCAAGTCGTCGCTCAGATTCAGCAGATCGGCGTTGCGTCGTACCACGTCGTAATCCAAACAACGCCACAAAAACGCGATCAGAGAACTGCACGCGACGACCAATGAAAAGAACGCCACGTTGATCAGCAGAAGTCCGAACAAGTAGCGATTGATAAAAAAGATCGGGCGAAAGAGATAGTTGCCGCTTTGGATCAGGCGTCGAACATGAGTCGACTGGGGGCCTGCCGCGGTGGGTTGATCGTTGACCGGCGGTTCGGTTGAAAACGGAAAGGCGTCTTTCCCGTCGCACTCTTGAGATCGAGTCAGTTGGTTGGAGATATATCCCGCCGTGTAGCCGCCTCCCGAGACAGACGACATGTAATCGATCAACTTCCACAAGCCGCAAGCATGCAACGCTTGGGTAACGCCAACGGAGAAGCAAGCAGATCTCAATCCGCCACCGGAAAGCGCCAGGCCGACGACCCCGTTGTGGCGATCGATTTTGGGAAGGTTTGCTTTTTCGCGACGCTCCGCAATTTCTTTTCGCTCAGAGCGAATCACATCTTCGATGGAGAGATTGCTCGATGCGGTCTTTGGCATCGTAGACTCAGCAGACTTTTCGACTGAAGTCATTTCAGGCATCTCGGCTCCCGGTGTTGATTGGGAAACGCAGTGGATTGAGCGCTCTCTCAACTCCATTCGTTGCGCAATCAGCCGGTGGGCTGGCCTAGTGGCTGCCCCCTCGTCGGGGCTGTTTTCATGCTACCTGTCAATGCGGGGGGCTTCAAGTGCCAAACCCCTGCTCTTGAGCAATCTCTGAAAGGCGCAGGTCAGTCGGGTAGGCATCGAGTAGCAAGTATTGATCGCGCTGTACGATCGCGCTGTACGATCGGATCCGGAGGCGACGTGGGCGGATTGGGCAAGCTAGCATCGCCCCCCTCCGGCAATAACGACTAGACGAAGATTGCTGAACTACGAAGGACGCCAAGGGCACGTAGTGGGAAAGCTAGTCGATCGGATAGTGCTCGGCGTAGTACCTCGCCGTTTCCGCGTATTCACGATTGAAAGCGCCGTGTGGCAATTCTCGGGTGCGAAAGTAGCGTTCAAGCATCGGTTTGGGTTTGATCCAGTGCGCGGTCAATCCACGTGTCGGTTTAACAACATCCACCGGCAGTTCGTCGATTTTGCCAGAATGGAAATCGACCAAAGCATTGAAGTCGACGGACAGGTGTGAAGCCGCATAGTCGATCGTGCGGGGCATTGGCAGATAGTGTGTGTAGTATTCATATCCGACCAAGTCGTCCCATCCAGTCGGCGGTCGACCATCGTGTTCCTCTGCATAGGAAGCGATGATGCAAGTGATGCCGCATTCACAGTACGCCGCAACGATCCCGCGTCGCAATGCGATCGCAAACCAAGTTAGCGACGCAATCGCTAAGCAGGGAACGAGGATCCAAAGCGTTTTCTTTGTACGTCGTCTCATCGGGCGGAAGGAGGCAGGGCTTATTTTGGCGGTGTGGCTATTCTGTCGCGTGGGATTTCGCAAACGAGTGATTCTTAGATCACAAGGTTTTGTGTTAGCCATTGTGACAGGTGTGACGCAACATGTGCTGTCTTTGGCTCCGGAGGAGTCAGCGTTGGTAGCTTGGGGCGGGAGCCCCAAGAGATCGATCACGCAAAGATGTATTCGCCCCGGAGGGGCCGCCGTTGGTGGTGTGATCGAGGTTGCGACGGCCCCTCCGGGGCGGCGGCGTTGTTGGGGGCGGCGGCGTCTCGGGGCTTCCACCCCGAGCTAACAAAGTCGGCCCCTCCGGGGCGATTGCGCTGCCGAGACCATGCCTCCGGGGCGATCGCGTGGCCGAGGTTTGAACCGTCGAGTTGATTGCGATGCGGAGATTTGGGCCGTCTGGGTGATCGGTCGCTGCGGGGATTGCGGGGCGATCGATCGTTTGCCTAGGCACGATGCATGTTTGTCTTTGGCTCCGGAGGAGCCTTCGTTGGTAGCTTGGGGCGGGAGCCCCAAGAGAATGATCACACAACGATGTATTCGCCCCGGAGGGGCCGGCGTTGGTGGTGCGATCGACATAACGACGGCCCCTCCGGGGCGGCGGCGTCTCGGGGCTTCCACCCCGAGCTAACAAAGACGGCCCCTCCGGTGCGATTGCGTTGCGGAGATTTCGACCATTGGGGCGATTGCGCTGCCGTTCGAAGCGTTCTATTCGTCGACTTTGTCGAGATGCTTTGCATAGACTCTCGCGACGTCGCCCATGTAATGCCGGTCGGCATATTGTACGGATTGCTTGAGATGCGACTTGGCGACTTTGGTATCACCCATCGCGTCGGCATAGAGGCCGAGATACAGGTGCCCGTAAAACCTCGCGCTGCGTCCTGATGCGGAATCCTTGGGCGTCGCTTCCATCTTCTTGGTCACACGAGCCGTGTCGCCGTCGTGAAGCATTTGCAGGACCTCTTCCATCGGGATACGCCAGTCACCGGGGGCAGGTAAGAGCAACTTCTTCGCTTCTTCCGGCGATTTCGCTTTGGCGACACACAGGAAATGCCAAGCGGCATTTTCCACATCGTTTGGATTCACTTCTCGATGGATTTCGAATTGCTTCGCCCCAGCGTCATACTGCTTGGCAAAGTACAGCGCGATGCCGCGTTGCCAAAGGTAAGGCTTCACTTGCGGGCGGGCTTCGGCATAGCGATCAAACAACTTGACCGATCGTTCCACCTTGCCGCTGCGGAGTAGCACGTCCGCACAAAAACTGAGCTGTTGCAGATTGGTGTCGCCGCTGGAAAGCGTTTCGGCAGCTTTAGCGGCTGCGTCGTAGTCGCCATCAGCAAGCGCCTTCGAAGCAGTCCGCGACAGTTCGATTTGCGATTCGCTCGGTGGCTGAGCGATTGCCGGGGACGAAACGCAAATGCCCAATAACATTGTCACGATCGCTGATCCCATCAGTATCCCAAGAGATGGTTTCGACATGATGGGCCTTTGGTGATTGCGATAGCGAAGCGGGTCAATCAAAACGGGATTACGGCGCGACGACTTCGAGCAGTTCGATTGCCGGTTCGCCGTCGCAATAGATCAGTGCGGTGCGACCGTAAAGTGTTTGGCCTTCGGTGGCGTCGAGCAATTCGGCGAGCGACGGTCCGGATTTGATTTCCCACAGCCCACAGAGTTGGACTTCACGTAAGACGTTGTGTTCGATCAACACTCGGCCGAGCGGAATCGTGCGTGATTCGATTTGTCGCCAGACCTCAGGGTCGAGGGCGTTGATGTTCAGTCGAACGATGCCGTACTGGACGACTTTGCCAGTGCCAGAAGTTTTCAACGTGATCTCGCGGCTGTACCAATCGCCATCAACGTTGGTCGTCCGGTGGTATCGGTGGACGACGACGTCGACCTTTTCGCCGTGGTGTGATTCCACGGTGACCGTCATGTGCTCGTTGTGATTGAGCAGTTCGTTGTAAGGCGATGGCAGGTCCGATGCCGGTTTGCAGTGCCCCAGTTTTTGAAAGCCTGCGTCGGCATCATAAAACTCCGACAACAGCGTTTCGATTTTGACGTCGGCGTCTTCGTGGGACAACTCGGTAACCATGATCGGACTCTCGGCAAGGAATAATCGGGCACCGTTGGCTTCTTCGCGGTTCGGGCCGATTGCGAAATCTGACGAAAACGAATAATCGAGCTCAGGCGATCGGCGCGGCGACTCCCAGGGAGATCACCGAGGTAGGTTTAATCTCGGGCCGTTCCAGGACGGTATCGACCAGGAAGTACAGCAATCGTCGCAGCGCATCCGGTTCGAGCGAATCGGCAACCGCTTCGGCGCGTTCCTGGTGCTTGTCGACCAGGCGGAACGCGGTCTCGAAGATGCCGTTCTGTTCGTAGATACGTTTGACTTCGGCCAATCGGGCTTGGTCGCTGATCTGGCAATCCGGATCGGCCAAGTGCAGCAACCGAGATTTCGGTTCGGCGTCAAGCGATTCGAGCGCCAAGGCCCACAACAGCGTCGGCCGCCCGCCGAACAAGTCGCCACCGGCGGAGAGTTTGTTGTGGTCGTCGCCGGCGAAGTCACCGAGGTCGTTAAGGATTTGGAAAGCGACGCCAAGGTTGCGGCTGAACGTGCGGATCGCTTGCCGGTACTCGTCAATCTTGGCCGTGTCGTCACTGGGCACGCCCAGGCGAACGCCGCTGAACAACGCCGCTTCGAATGCGGGCGACGTCTTTAGTGCATAGATCTTTAGCGCGTCGAGTGGCGTGAGGTTGCGGTCTGCCGCGTCACGCCAAACCAACTCTGCGCCTTGGCCTTCGCCCAGTCGTGTGTGGGCGGCCGCCAAGCAGTCCAGCACGTCGAGCTGTGCCGATGCGTCGGCGCCTTGCATCGCCGCTCGGTCGCTGATCAAGCGATAGCCCATGCCGACCAAGTAGTCGCCGACGTTGATTGCCGTCGGGATACCAAATTCTTTATGCAGCGCAGGCTGGCCGTATCGAAAACCGTCGTCGTCTTCGATGTCGTCGTGAACCAAGCTGGCTTTGTGGAACGTTTCGATGCTCAATGCGGCGCGAAGCACGGCGTTGGGGATTTTCTTAACCGCTTCGACGCCGGTGTTGCTGGTGCAATCGCCACCTGTCATCGCGTCGTAAGCCGCCATGGTAATGAACGGCCGCGAGTGTTTACCGCCACGGGTCAGGAAGTCATACGAGATATGTTCGGTCGCTTCGATCGCGTCCATGGAAGCAACCTTGGCTGAATCCAATTGGCCATCGCCGAACGGTTGCGTGCCGCGCGTTCGTGGGACGATTGTTTCCAGTCGCTGCGGTTCGAACAGTTCACCAGCTGCACGCATCAGGTGCACGTAGCTGCGGGTTTGCTGTTCGGCCGGTTCGTACGGCGTGCGGATCATTTGGTCGACCCAGGATTCGTCGACCTTTGTATTGCGGCAATCACTGCTCAGCAGCGGCACCGCCATGCAAGGAATACCCGCTAGCAAGACTTTATCGATCGCTTTTTCCAGTACGTTCAGGCAAGCGACACCGACGACGGCATCGACGTAGCCACCGACAATGATTTTCATCACCACCGGCGAGCCTTCGGCGACCAGCACGCGGTAACCCATTTCTTCGGCCAGCCCGCGAAAGTCGGCGATGCTGCATGCGCCGCATTCTTTGCAGTTCATGCCGAACTCGTCGTAATCGGCCGGACAGCCTTCGGCGTGCTTCAAGCAGTGTGGCAGCAGGAACAAACGTCGTTCGGGCGGAACGGTTTTCAGTTGATGACGCCAGAACGAAGTGCTGATCATCACCATCACCCAACCCAAATACGCTTCCGGCAGGTCAGCTTCTTCGAGCGTGCGGCGGGAGATTTGTTCCAACTCATCTTTGGTCATCGGGATCGTTCGGTCTAAACGATCGGCGACCTGTTCGCAGCGGTCACGCAGGCTTTCGCGCAGCGCGAGCGATTCGGGAACGTCTTTGAGATGGCTGGTTTTTCGACGACGGCTCTTGCCGCCCGGCGTTGGCGCGCTGTCTTGGCCGGCGTTGGTCTCGGTGGAGCTAAATCCTGTCGACAAACCGAATCCCCTGGTCGAAGGTAGATGGGCGAAGTTGTGGGATCATTTTAGGTGGGTCGTGGCCGACACGCTTCCGCAAAGGTCGCGGAAGTTGATCAGTGGGGCCAGTCGAGGGAGACTTCCGGATCGGTCGCACGCAGAAACTTTCCGAGTGCGCTGGTCGCGAAAATCAGTGGGTACAGTCGCTCGTGATACCAAAGCTTCGCAAAATAAAATCCGATTGGCCATGCAAATTCATGCCGCCGATCTCGAACACTTTGGGTCAGGAATTCGACTCCACGTAGTATAGCCTCGATGACCCGGTCGTTCCCAGCGGCAACCGCCCCAACCTTTGGGGCCATTTCCACAGCGTCGGATACCGCCTCCGAAGTCTGTTCTAACACCTGGGTGTGCGATTTGGACCGGCGAAACGTTTCCGCAGCATTGTTTTCTATTGGGTTTTCCGCTCGTGTTCCGGTCGATCGCTGTTGATAAATGGTCATCGACAGGGCTTCGACCGCCAGCGCCGTCTCTTCGACACTGCTGACAATCCCCGCAGACGCTTGTGGTGCGGTTTTCTTGACCTCTGGGTCGCTTTCGCGAAGCTTTTCCAGTTTTTGGGTCAGCGACGTGCCGCCGCCCCAGCCGCCGTCGGCATTTTGGTGGTTGATCAAGTACTCCACCGCCGCCGTCCGGTTCGCCACACTGCCTTGGCCACTTACTAAAACCTTCGCGGTTCCATAAATCGGGTTGCTCTCGTCTTCACGGTCTTGGTTGCCGAACCACAGTGGGTGCCAGGATCCGTCGGCGTGTTGTTGGCGGTCCAAAAAGCGAACTCCAGTTGCGACCGCGCGGTTCAAACGCGCCGGCGGAGTCGCGGACGTTGGCAAAGCGTCGTCGGTCGCGCGGATGGCACGAATCGCGTGTGCCGTCAGATCCGTGCTGCTGCGGTCAAACGGGAGTTTGCCCCAGCCCCGGCAGAACGTCGGCCAGCCGCCGTTGCGGTTTTGTAATCGCAATAGCCAGTTGCGGCCTTGGTCCATCGCCGCATCAATTGCCGCATACCGGTCGGGGCTGGCCCATTTGCGGATCTGTGTCAGTGCCAGGATTGCGGCCGGCGTGTCGTCGCTGTCAGGCACCGCACCAGACAGGTCGGTCCAGCCCCATCCGCCGGGCTCGGCACCGGTGAACGGGTGACGCCGGGTGTGTTGGCAGGACAAGTGCCAATCGGCGAGCGCGTCGCTGTACCAAGCCCCGTCGTCGTTGGGATCCGAAGCCAACGCATGAATGGATAACGACGTGACCCAGGTGGCGAGATTGGTATCGATCGGCCAGCTGCCGTCTTCGAGCATCGAATCGCGCAGGAACTTCAGTCCTTCCGCAACCACCGTCAGATGGCTTCGGCTAGTCGCCGCAAGACTCATCACAACGAACGCCGTCAGTGGGGTGGCTTCGAGGTAGCCGCCGCTTTCGGGTTGCATTCGACGCAAGACGCCGAGCGTACGATTGATCGACAGGGACCGCGCCAATCGAATCGGCGGCAATGCCCGTTTGCCCAAGAAATGGCGGGCTTGACCGATCGCGACGAGTGCGGGGATCGCATAGCTGACGACCGGCATTTGCAAGAAACGATACATCGATTGCGGAAACACGGCCGCTTCGAACGGTAACGCCGCAACGTCGTCCCAACTGATCAGTCCCGCGATCGCCATGTTGTTCATGATCGGAACGACAAAGGTTTTGTCGGTTCCATACCTTGCACGCAATCCGTCCAGTCCACCCGCGCTGTGAAGGTACTCGTCGAGATTGGCCAGCTGCGTTGCGTCGAGTGAGCCGATTTCGCCTGCGAGAGTCGACGCCGATTTGACCAGGTAGCTCGTCGCGATGTTGGAGTGGCTGCGATCGGTATCGCCGAATCCGCCATCTGGGTTTTGCTGTCCGCAAAGGTAGGCCATGCCTTTGCGGATCATCGATTTCAATTCGTCGATGTCGATCAAATCGGGGCGGTTGGGATCTGCGATGACGGCGCTCATCGCACTGATGGCGGTAGCTGTTGAAAGCGCGCTTGGCGAAAGCTTTCCCGTCCAGTGACCTTGGTCGTTGCGGGCATGGATCAGTTGCTCACGCAATTGGTCCAGCGTGGCACGCGATTGGTTGCGAGCCTGTTCGATCTTCGAATCGAAAGCGATGTTGTCGGCGGGGGTCAAGGAAGCCGGTATCGGGTGGGTGGCGTGCGGGAGGTGTGGCTTGGGGACCAGTGTCAGGGTAATCTTCCGTGGTTGTCGAGACCATTGATGGCCTGGATTGAAATTGTTAGGCTCTGAGTTGCTTTTTGCCCGGCTTCCTCTGCTGCGACAAGCGGCGTCTGCTGGCCGGATCCCCCAACAGATTTGCAATCAACGAACGTGATCGCACCAAACCTTGCTTCCCAGCTTCCAGATGACCAGCGGATCGTCATCACCGGTGTCGGCCTGACGTCCCCCAACGGTAACGACTGGCAAAGTTACCGTGAGGCGTTGCTGGAAAAACGCAGTGGCGTTCAGCCGTACGAGATCCGTTATTTTGGCAAGACGTTGGCAGGGATCTGCGACTTTGACACCCGCCGCTACCAAACGAAAAAAGACGTTCGCCGTGGCACGCGTGCCGGCAGCGTTGGCGTTTACGCAGCCAACGAGGCGTTGCAGCACAGCGGATTGGACTGGGAAAACGTCGACAAATCGCGCGTCGGAATCTACGTCGGCGTGACCGAGCACGGGAACGTCGAAACCGAAAACGAAATCTATGTGATCAAGGGATTCGATTACGACACCAGTTGCTGGTCACACCACCACAACCCGCGCACCGTTGCCAACAATCCGGCCGGCGAAATCGCGTTGAACTTGGGCGTGACCGGCCCCCACTACACCATCGGAGCTGCTTGTGCCGCCGGCAACGCGGGGCTGATTCAAGGCGCCCAGATGCTGCGTCTGAACGAGTGTGATGTCGCGATCGCTGGCGGGACCAGCGAAAGTATTCACACGTTCGGGATCTTTGCGAGCTTCAACAGCCAAAACGCACTCGCCCGTCACGAAGACCCCACCAAAGCCTCACGCCCATTTGACGTCGCACGCAGCGGCATCGTCGTTGCCGAAGGCGGCTGCCTGTACACGCTTGAACGACTGAGCGACGCGAAAAAACGCGGCGCGGAGATTTATGGCGAATTGGTCGGTTACGCGATGAATACCGACGCGACCGATTTCGTTTTGCCAAACCCCGAGCGCCAGGCCCAATGCGTCGAGCTGGCTCTGAAGCGGGCCGGTTTAGAGCCCGATCAAATCGACATCGTCAGCACGCACGCGACCGGCACCAGCAGCGGTGACGCCCAAGAATGCGCGGCACTTCGCAGTGTTTTCGGCGATTGCGAAAATGTCCGCATCAACAACACCAAGAGCTACATCGGTCACGCGATGGGAGCCGCGGGGGCGTTGGAATTGGCAGGCAACCTGCCCGCGTTCCGCGACGGGATCGTGCACCCGACGATCAACGTCGACGAGCTGGACGAAAGCTGCAAATTGCCCGGACTTGTGCTGAACGACGCCCAGGAAGGCCGCAAAGTCGATTACATCCTGAACAACTCCTTCGGGATGCTCGGGATCAACTCGGTCGTGATCATCGGCCGCGTTTAAACTGCAGGCCTGATCAAAATGGGCGTGAACGCCCCGCTGTTGCCCGTCAGCGGGGTGCATGTTGCACGTCCGAGACATTCCCGTGACATCACCGCGACACGCCGGAAGATTGCCTGAAATTCTGTGCCGCGAGGCACTTCGAAATCTGGTGCAAAATCGGTACACTCGCGGTTTTGACAAGCAAGCCTCCGCGTTTTACCCCTCTCCAGCTAGACATGACGCCAGCCGAAATCCGCGAAGAAATCATTGACATCCTCGAAGACATTTCGCCGGACGAAGATCTGGACGATTTGAAAGACGATGTCGCTTTTCGTGAACAACTCGAATTGGACAGCATGGATTTTCTGGACATCGTGATGGAATTGCGCAAGCGTCATCGCGTCCAAATCCCGGAAGAAGACTACGGTGCACTGGCGAGCATGAGCTCGACGGTCGAGTACCTGGAACCCAAGATGCGCGACATCGTCAAGTCGTAGAACGTCTGGGTCGGGGCGCGAGTCCGCGACTCGCGTTTCCCGTGCAGAGCGAGTTCTATTGCGGCGGGCATGAGCCGTTCTTGATGCGTCTTGTGCCCAACCAATTGCACGTCTATCGCAATCTCTTACACCGCAACTCGCTGTGACCGAATCCAACGGCAATCAGCATTACGATACGATCATCATCGGCGCCGGGATGAGTGGCCTGGCCGCCGGGATCCGCCTTGCTCATTACGATCAACGCGTCTGTATCCTCGAACGCCACTACACCATCGGCGGGCTGAATTCGTTTTATCGCATGGGCGGACGCGACTATGACGTCGGCCTTCACGCGATGACGAACTTTGCCAAGAAAGGCTCCAAGAAAGGGCCACTGGCAAAGCTGATCCGGCAACTGCGATTCAGTTGGGAAGATTTCAAACTTGCCGAGCAGATCGGATCGTCGATTCGCTTCCCCGGGGTGTCGCTCGATTTCAGCAACGATGCAGAACTGCTGGAAAGCCAAGTCGCCGAGCGGTTCCCAGCACAGATCGACGGTTATCGTTCGCTCTGCGATTCGCTGCTCGACTATTCGGACATGGACGGTGGTGACGAACGCTTCATGCGTTCTGCCCGTGAAGTCATGGCCGAACACATCAGCGACCCGCTGTTGATCGAAATGTTGTTGTGCCCTTTGATGTGGTACGGCAACGCCCGCGAAGACGACATGGACTTTGGCCAGTTCTGCATCATGTTCCGCGCGTGCTATCTGGAAGGCTTCGGCCGGCCATTCAAAGGCGTGCGTGTGATCCTGAAGAACTTGGTCCGCAAGTTCCGTGGGTTGGGCGGCGAGTTGAAACTGCGGAGCGGTGTCTCTCGAATCCACGTCGAAAATGGACGCGCCGTCGGTGTCGTGTTGGACGACGGAACCGAGTTGACCGCGAACCGAATTCTGTCGTCTGCCGGCAACGTCGAAACGATGCGGTTGTGCGACGACATCACCGAAGTCGAAGTCGCCAAAGCGGGGCAGTTGTCCTTTATCGAATCGATCTCGATCCTCGACCGGATGCCAAAGTCGTTCGGGTTTGATCGCACGATCGTGTTTTATAACGACAGCGAGAAATTCCATTGGCGAAGGCCCGATGACACGCTGTGCGATGCACGTACCGGTGTGATTTGTTCGCCGAACAACTACATCTATGATTCCGACCAAGGCGAATTGCCAGACGGTGTCGTGCGGATCACAACGCTCGCCAATCATGACCGTTGGTGCGGCTTGGGCGAGGACCGCTACGCCGCCGAAAAGGTACGGCAATACGATGAAGCGGTCGCGTCGTCGGTGCGTTTCATGCCGGACTTTCGGCAATACGTGATCGACACGGACGTGTTCACCCCGAAGACGATCCGGCGATTTACCTGGCACGATAACGGCGCCGTTTACGGTGCCCCGGACAAGCAGCTTGACGGCACGACACACTTGCCAAACGTGTTCTTGTGCGGCACCGACCAAGGCTTTGTGGGAATTGTCGGCGCGATCGTCAGTGGGATCAGCATGGCCAACCGTCACTGCTTGATGCCTTAACGTCGACTTCGTAGTTTTACGCTACACTGAATGAATGGCGAAGAAACGCTCTAAAAGCAAACAGTCACGTGTCCAATTCCGTAAGCGTTACCAAGGACGTGTACGCGAAGGTGATCTGACACGTCAATTCAACTCCGGCGATACCGAATCGCTCGCCGACGCGGTCAAGAACGAACGCGTCAGCGGCAAAGGCGAGTTGACTCGTAAACGAACCGTTGCCGGTGCAGACGCCAACATGCCCACCGCGGCCGGCAACCAAGGCGACGCCGCACTGATTGACGGGCGTGTCGTTCGCGCACACGGATTGAGCAACACGGTACTGGCCGACGACGGCCGGCGATTTGACTGTGCCATCCGCCAAGTCCTCAAGTCGATCAGTATCGAAGGCCGTGGGACGGTCGTCGCGGGCGACCGCGTTCGCTTTCGCGCCGAAAGTGATTCCACCGGCATGATCGAATTCGTCGCGCCGCGGCACGGCGTGATCAGTCGACAAAGTCGTGGGCAACAGCACATCATCGCTGCCAACGTCGATCATTTGTTGATCGTTACCAGTGCGGCCGAGCCTTCGCTCAAGCCTTCGCTGGTCGACCGGTTTTTATTGACCGCGCAGCAGTGCGATGTGAAGCCTGTGATCGTGATCAACAAATGTGATTTGGTCGATTGCCGTGAGTTGCAACCGATGGTCGGCGTCTATGCCTCGCTCGGTTTTCGCGTTCTGCTGACCAGCGCCGAGCAAGGCATCAACATCGAATACCTGCGCGAACTGCTGCGTGGCAAACAAACGGCATTGTCAGGCCAAAGTGGCGTCGGCAAAAGCAGTTTGTTGAACGCGGTCCAGCCAGGTTTGGGATTGGCCGTCGCGGCTGTCAGCCAAGACAACCAGAAGGGGCGTCATACAACGACGACGTCAACGTTGATTCCGCTGGAAGGCGATTCGGTCGGTGCGGTGTTTGACACGCCAGGGATTCGCCAGTTCCAGTTATGGGACATCACCGCTGAAGAAGTCGCGGGGCTGATGCCCGATCTGCGACCGCATGTCGGGCATTGTCGTTACGCCAACTGTTTGCATCTGAACGAAGACGGCTGTGCTGTTAAGAATGCCGTGGCAGACGGAAAGATCGATCCACGGCGCTACGATTCGTACTGCCACTTGCTGGAAGAGGATTTGCTGGCCAGCGGTTATTGAGCCGCCGCAGTCGGGTTGGCAGTTCGCCGAATCGATTGGCCGATCACGCTAGCGACGGTTCTTCTGCGGTCGGGTTGTTGGGAACTGGTGGGGCGATGACGAGCATGAGCACCGCTGGCGAGCACGGACGCGACTGGTTGGGCGTGGCTGAAGACGGTCGATGCTGCACGAAACCGACGCTAGCGCGTAGCGGCTAATGGGGGAAAGTGCTGCACGTAACCGACGCTATTACGTCTCGGCCGATGGGAGTCGCGACACGTTAGCCGATACGCGCTAGTGCCACGGATTGGATTTCCGGTGCCACGAGGGAAAAGTTCTGCGTATCTTTCCCAGCTACCCTAGTTCATGATGCAAAAAATTCCCTTCCCCTGCCTGATGTTAGTTTGCTGAAGACGAACTCAAACAAAGGAAGGGAATATGTCGGGTCGAGCAGTGAA
>NZ_NPDI01000055.1:0-28145 GCF_002251265.1 Rhodopirellula sp. MGV
GTCGTCAGCGGCGAACGGTAAACTGTCGTCGTGGGGACACCGCGAACCATTTGATGAACGGGAGTTGCGGTGCCACTATTGCCTGCAGTCAACTCACCTGGCCGCAACCCCGGTATCAATGTCGTTCTGTCACTACCGAAAACGGAACCCTAACGAATCGCGGCTAATCGCGCTGCCTTAAATGACAACTGAAGATGAGTCCATTAGTAAACCACCACTTTTTCGTACTTACTTAACCGATCTGACTGAAGACGAGCTACTGATTCTCGACGTAATGTTCGAATGCAGCGTCACGTATCCAATGCTGCGAGCATGCAATTTTGTCCCGCAGTTCAATGCTCCACCGCACAGCCTTGACGATGAAACGTTAAAGTCGACGCTCGATACGTTCAGGATTCGCGGCATCACTCGTGGTGAAGATCACAAGTTTCGAGGGCATCACTACTTCTCGATTACACCAAAAGGTGGCGAGCTTTGGGCAGCGGAACGTCAGCCTAGATGGGAGCGTTATTGCACGGAATCCTATCCGGCGACTATACGTGGGCGAACAATCATGTCTGTCAAATGCACAACATCTTCGGTGCGTGATGATTTCATCAGACTCCAGCCCGAATATCCGGCACGTACCAGATCGGCTACCATAAACGACATAGGGTTGGTCCATTGGCGTGACTTTTGGAAACTATACATTGGCCTTGCAAGCTATGCGGAACCATGCGAATGGACTCCCAATGAGTTCGACGAATGGCTGGCTAGACGCCTAGCACACATCGAGCGGGTTGAAGAAGAACGTACTTGGTGGCGAACAGTTAATGAACTCCAAAAATTTGCAAGACCATGATTCGGGGCTGATTTCCGAGCATTGGATGATGACCTGTAAGTCCGATGCGAAAATCGCGACAGAACAAAGCGATGCACGTACGTCGCCGGTCAGGCGCGAATTTGAATCATAGATTTTTGACGGCGACTACGTAATCGCCGACGTTCCCCGATAAAATTTAAGTTCGCGTCTCACAAATTGCGTCTACTTGGCGCCGATCGTTGTCATGGCTCCCAATCCATATCAACCCGCGTCGGTATCCGACCTGTCGAATGATGATGATGAGACTGTTCAGGCTTCGATTTTGCGCCGGCGTGATCGACGCAAGCGATGGAAATTGAGATGCTATACGATCTCAGGATTGTCGATTCTTCTCGCCTTGGGAACGGCGTATCTGGCTTCCAGGTTACAGTCGACGAAGAGTGGAGATGAATTTCTGATTGATCTGAATTGGGCGGCGCTTTTCATGTTAGGCTGTGGGATTTTGGCATTCGTGTTCGGCCCGATTTCCTGGTTTTGGTTTGGACAGCATCAACGCTAGAATTACGAGAATTAGATGCGTGGGAAACCAAGTGGTGCACCGGAGCGACCGCGCTGTCAAAACTGAGTTCCCGTTTTCTGGTGGTCGCCCGGTGACCACCGACGTTCTGCCACAAAAGGAGAGTACAATGCGACTTTTGATTTCAACTATTCTTTGTTGTTTCTCACTGTCGGGTGATTCCCCAGCGCAAGACGTGTTTCCAGAAGGCCCGTGTGGTGTTTACGAAGTCGATCGCCTTCAGAAGAATTTTCAGGTTGCTGTCGAACACAGAGAAGCTCCTGATGGAAGATACAAGGTTTCTATTATTGTTCCGAATGCCTTGCGACCGAGTGACAATCGACGACTTTTTCCGCGCAAAGACATGGTGATCGTGTTTCGGAACGAAAAAGAAGTCGAAATTCTGAAGACGCCTCTGGCATGGCGAAAACGCCTTGATCCTGTACACGGAACTGAGGAATGGATCGCAACATTTCAACTTGCCCCAGAAGCGGTGGAACGCGTTTACCTGCGTCGCGACCTTGTGGGTTTCCCGATGATGTTTACGCAACAAGTGCTTATGCTTTCTTTGAATCAGATCGGCGACCAGAACGAAAGTGGCAGAACAAATCGGTAAACCGGAGCCGGATCAAAATTTTGTGTTCGCTGCGCTCATTCACGTCAACTTCCGGACCAGTTACCTCAGGCGTTCTGCCCATGAAGCTGATGATACATCGATGGACAATTCCGCTGCTTGCGTTTTTCATGCTGGGTTGCAACCAATGGCCACCCAAGACGATGTGGGCACCATCAAACGTTCCAGCTGATCGCAAAGAAATCGATCCGTGGACTTCTTCATTGCTGGACGTTGATGTTCCGACAGCGTACCAACTTGTTGGCGAGCGGCTGAAATCCGACGATCCTAAACTTGCGCCTCTCGTCAAACGCATGACAGGATTTGTACCGGTTCAGGTTGCTTTCGCATCCGGGCGTGGGCATGTGAGATGTGTTCGGCAATACGTGGATGCTAAATCGAACATGCCTCAGTACGATGCGATCTACATCGCGCGGCCACCTGCTAAGGAAATCGTCCTGAAACGCATCGAGTTCTTTGACGAATCACTGCGATCAACGATGTCTGAGTTTTTGGAACGATTTGCAGGTTCGGGTGAAGAAATCGAGATGGCCGGTCAATTCGCGTACGACCATTGGCCAACCACCGAGGAATTCGGTTATGCTGATGAGAACTCGCTTGAAGACTGGAAAGAGGCTACGCTTCTATACCACGCATTGAATGGAGACGCCGTCTTCATCAAACCAAATGGCGCGACGGCTTGGCGGGTTCTGGAAACTGACGAGACCATTCCACTCGCAACGACCTTTCGTAAATTTATCGAACTGTATGCGGACTTCCGTGGTACGCACGAGGTCTTTGATTCTTGGGCCTATCGTGAATTCAAAGAAGGCAGAACCAAGCCATGAACCCAAGTCGCCGATCGCAAGTTTAGTTACATCAATATCAACCTCGGCGACTGGGTTATGGCCGCCGTTACGCCACTGATCTTAATCGTTGAATGCCCACTACGATCCAACGACTACTGGAACTGACCTAGCGACGATTTCCCAATCCCGTCGAACCCCGCGCACTGCGTGGGCCATTGCTCTAACGCCAATCGTTTGGGCGTTTGTCTACTCACTGCTCATCGGCGGCGGCATCGAGGACATTCGCAACCGCCATCCTCACGCGAGAGACATGCCGATTGGATATGGAATCTTCGCGTTAGCATTCCTGCTAATTACGATTCCCGTCAACTATCTTTCTGTGGCACTTTTGTTCCGGCCGATCGTTCAGTTCCCATACCTGCGTTACGGCACTGATCTCATCGTTTTGCTGTGTGTCGCAGGACTACTTGCTATGACACTTACACCGCTCGCCGTCTCGTCGATTCCCGGACTGACACCACTGCAGCAAGACCGCGATGCGTTAACGCGACCGTTTGTGATTGCTAGCCTTGTTTCTGCCGTAACATTCTTTGGATTGACTCGCGATCGCGTACTTGCGTTGCCGTCTATACTGTTCTGTGCTCTCCGAACGCTAGCGTTGCGGATGTGGTCGAGGAGGGTGTAACCATGCCGTGCACGCGAAAACGGCTTGCGCGGTTTCTGAAGTGGAGACTCTTTCGTCCGTTCCCGGTGATGTCCGACGTTCCACCAAATTGGCATGCTCAATCCTTACGAACCAATAACCGACAACGCAGCGGAGTCTCTTTCAGACGATTCCAGGACGGGCACGCGATATTTTCGTTTGCGCGTATTGCCCACGGGACTTAGCTGGCTCTTCGGCTTGTTGCTCTTGACAGGCTTCGTCTTCTGGATCGTGCAGATGTTCATCTCGAACGCAGATCACCCGCTTGATACTTCACTTTGGCTTCTCACGATTGGAATAGCTTCTTCGCTCCTCATTTCTAGCGGTCTAAATTTGCTCGCCGGCGTCCGTTGGATAAAAATGCGATGGCGGTCAGCGCTGGCGTTGAACTTGGCCAGCTGGCTGCTGATGTACGTGTCCACAAACCGGATGCAGACCTTTATGGACGCGCAATGAAAGGTGGAACCATCGAATACACGACGAGTAGGCGAGTCGTTGTTTTTGAAGCGATTGATGACTCCCGCCGACCGCGTCACCCGTGGCGTTCGCGCTGATAGTTGCGATCGCAATGACCGACGCCTGTATTCAATGCTGCTGATTGTTGCGCTCGGATCTCGCCCATTCGATTTCGCGGAGCCTCTGTGTCCTGGTAGTCGCTCTTGATATCACGGCTTGATTAGTGCGCGGTCGACTCGGCCGATGGGGACAATCCGACGCCAAGTAACCGATTGCGATTACGAGCACTGCGTTGCTGAGCACGATTCACGATTGATGACAATTCGACGCCTGACGTTCCGACGGACAATTCGCCACTCGTTAGCCCTCGCAGTGTCGATCGAGTAAACGTGTCAGCGGCGGCGAGCTACAAACTGTTGTCGTGGAGACACCGGGATTCAATCGATGCAGGTGAGCCGCCATGTTGTGTTCAATGAAGTGGTCAGTCGTTTGCGGCAGCCACGTGATCGACATTGTTATGCCATCGGCAATTGCCAACGAACTCTGTTCTGCAGAGATGCAAAGTGCTAGAAGGTGGTTGTCACCCACAAGAGGCCTCGCCATGTCAACTTCTCTTCCTGCACCGAAGTCCGATAGGGATGCGGCCGCCGATATTATCGCTCGGCAACCGTCGGACGCTAGCTTCCAGGCGATCCTTCGGGAACTTGCCTATGCGGAAATGGTTCGGCGGGGGTTGGCCGACAACGACTCCGGACGCACCGTTTCAAACGCTGAAATTCGCCAACGAATCAGCACATGGCAGAAATAGAGTGGACTGAAGAGGCTGAACGTAGGTTGCGGTCCGTTCATGACTATATTGCCCAAGACAATCCCACTGCGGCCGCAAAAGTTGTGGTTGAAATCTATCACAACATCCAGCTTTTATCATCGCAACCTCGCCTAGGGCAGCGCTATGAGCCGATTGTGGATCGCGAGTCCGTGAGATTCTTTATGGGCATTACCGCATACCCTACCTGGTTACATCGGAAGATTTAATTCGTGTGTTGGGTGTTTTTCATTCAGCAATGGATCTTGGTCATTACCTTCAGTAGGACATAACCATGATTGAGACGTAAGCGTTCTATCTGCCCGTGTAGACAGGTGTGTTAGCTTGGTGGGTTTCCTTCCTTTTCGTGGAGAAACCTGTGCCGAGAACTTCCTGCCCAGAACTTACTCAGCAGTGGCGTGAGCGGATCCGTCGCTTTGAAAAGTCTGAGTTGACCGTTGCTGATTTTTGCCAACTCGAAGGCTATAGCGTTGCCTCGTTCTACCAGTGGCGACGAAGGTTTGCAGAAGAGGACCGCGATGACCAACCCGGCGCTTTCATGCCCGTCGAACTGCCACACGCTGCACTTCAGGGGCATCGGCTTGATGAGCAAGGGCAAGCCATTGACCTGAGGATCGAACTGCCCGGCGGCGCGGTACTGCGACTTGATGCAGAGGCATCCGATCGGCAGCAGTGTCGCCTGATCAGAAATGTCGTTCGGTCGCTCTCCGAGGTCGCTCAATGATTGCCCTCGCACCGACAACTCGGATTTTCATTCACACCGAACCGACCGACATGAGGAAGAGCTTCAACGGCTTGTCTGGCATCGTCAAGCAGCATTTCAAAGTCGACCTGTTCTCCGGTCATCTGTTCGTCTTTTTCAACCGCAAACGGGACTATGTAAAAATCCTAATTGAGACAGGGGCCCGGTTGCCCGGGACGCTGTCACACCACCGGACATGCGAGTCCGCATGCGGCGGTTCGTTTCTTGGAAGCAAACTTGCTCCAAGTCTCGTCAAGGCTCCCTAGCCGTTGCTGTCAGAGAGAGTCGATCGAGATCGCGACATCCATCGTTGCACTCGAGGACATCACCCAAGGCCCGCGGCAACTGCTACCGTGTGAGATCGCTTCGTCACGACGAACGCCAAGCTTGAGCAACATCCGAAAGCGCGCGAACTCGAGACCATTGTTTCCAATCGCACGCCCGAATGCGGCGCCGAGTCCGAGCGAACGGTGAACCCGATGCAACTACTCTAGCTGTAAGCGAGACTTTGCAGCCAATCTACGTTTGCACTGGTGCATGGGACGCTGTCCCGTCATTGCATTTTTGAATGATGAACCGTACTCAAACGTTTTCTGGCAAGAATTCTTCCGTAACGGGTAAGCCGCGTCGAAGCGATCAAGGGAACCATAGCAAGCACCCGCGTCACGATTGTAGAATCGTTATCTCTATACCAGGTGACACCGGTCGTTGCCGAACAGTTACACCCCCAAACTGACGCCGACGCAATGCCGTGGATTTGTCCTTCTTGTAATTCTGAAACTGAACTCGGCGTCAATATCTGTTCAAATTGCCGGAATCCGCGACCTGGGTCATACGGAGGTGACAATGTTACCGCGAACGCGATTTCGAAACGTCGACGCATCAACGGGATTGCGATCGAATCCATCCTTGATTTTGCTGCACTGATGATACTTTTTCTCGGCGTGGCTGCATCGATCTGGATGGGCATGTCAGGCGAACCTTACTCCGCCGCACTAACCACCTTCGGTGCCTTTCTACATTGGTTACTGTTCCGGTCGCTCGCTGAGATCATCCGTCTTCTAAAACGAAACGGTGGATTTGATTACGAAGGACGTGTTTCGGGTTCGTCTTTCGATCATATTCTATCGTGTAGTCACTGCGGTGCTGCGTTGCAATCGGACGCGTCTTGCGATCGTTGCGGTGCGCGAATCGTCAAGCCGGAGGCGGACAACCAGACTGAGGATGACGGGTAGCCAGGCGATCGTTTGAGGTCAAAAGTCAATTGGATAGGCGGCAAGCGTGACGATTCATCGAGTTCGCGAAAAGCCGCTGGGTTCCGCACGCATCAATGTGACCTTAATGACCAACGCAATTCGTCAGTGCTGCTGACTGGCGTGCGAATTTCACCCAGCGGAAGTCACGGAACCTCTGTTTCCTATTGATCGCTCTTGATGTTACGGTTTGATCAGGGCACGGCCGATGAAGACAAGCCGATGCCTGGCAGCCGATTGCGAGTACGAGCACCGCGTTGCTGAGCACAAGCACGAGCACGATTGAAGGCAATCCGATGCCTGACGTTCCGATTGCAACCTCCCTACTCGTTACCTTTCGCAATGCCGATCGGGTAAACTTTCCGTGAACGGCGAACTGCAGGCTGTTGTCGTGGGGACGCCGGGAACCAATCGATGCAAGTTAGCCGCCGAATTGTGTTCAATGAAGTGGTCAGTCGTTTGCTGCGGCCACGTGATCGAAATCATTCGCCGCCTCAAGTAACGCCGCCAATAGGTACCCTGACTACTGATCTAATGAAGTTCACATGAATGCACGAGACGTTCACAAACTCGTTGTCGATCAAATTGCCGAACGTTGGGACGAAACGAATTCGCATCTCATCAATCTACGATCCGCGATTGTAGCGCCGTCCCAAACCAAAATGATTCTTCGATTGGTTCGGAACGGTAAAATCAAAGACACAACAGTTGAAGTCTGGATCGTGCTACGCGAACTGCCTGAGGGTGACGGATACATCATCTTTTATGACGATGCCCGTAACCAATTTGGACTTGCGTCTGCTGGTTTCCCCGACGACCACTCACCTGTAATCTGCGGATACTACGGTGACTTCTGGACAACTTTCAAAGGCATGTAATAGCCCCCAGGGGACGCCAGACGGAAAATGAAGACCGACGCACCAGAAACGGCGGCGAACAAACCGGTGATGGGGAGTCACCGATCACGCGGGTTTTGAAATCATAGTTTTTGGCGGCGGCCCCGCTACCGCCGACGCTACCCGATAGACTGTGCGTATGACATCTCCCGAATCTATCGCGGATCACTTTGGATATACCACGGAATGGCTACGCCTCGGTGTCGTGACGCAAGCTGACCTTCGGCAACAAATCGCTGCGTTCGAGACATCCGAAGACAAAAACACTGAACACTACCGTTGCGCAGCGTTTCGCGAATACTTGAATCGCTGTGACGCCATCTCTGATCAAACATTTCACGATCTACTCGCACTTACCGATGCTGGGCCTGACGAGTGCGACCTGTCACTCAATCGTGCGTTCGATTTGGTCCACAGCGAATTGCTTACTGAATCACAACTGCGATGGTTGCGCGACCGATCCGGCTATGGCCAGCACACAAGCTTCAGAGTTGTGATTGACCGCATCCTGATCGGTCGCCGCCTAACTTGCGAGGGCTTGACGGGTTCCGTCTTTCAAGAAATATGTGCGTTCAACGACGCTACTACAATTCAGCAATTGCTTGACCATGATGACCTCACACGGGATCATGTTGCTTGGGTTGCCGAACACGGCTGCAATAAACGCCTGCGGAATTTCGCAACCCAACTTCTTAGCTCCCGACGATTCCAAAACTGCGGGTAACCAGTACGAATTTGACTTCGCGAGCTTGCGAGCCGAAGCCCAAGCCCTCTGTTCAATAAGCCCGTTGATCACCAATTGGGTGATCGCTTTACGCTTGGGATTCGCTTGGCTGATTATGGCGGCTCACTTTTTGCCGTCTCAATTGATTCGTTTCGAATCCAGATTGCCCAGAACCTGCTCACAGGTCGCGTCAAACAGAGGTGAAATCGACCTCCGGCCAATCGTCACCTGTGGAATCGACTTCCTATGGCGATGCCATAGGCTATGGTGTGCCAGGCCTTCGGCAGAGTGATTGCTGGTCGAACAGTGGCTCTGCTTTTTCGATGTTTGGCGCACATCAACGATCCCGATGCCTCGATACTATTCGCACTGCGTTTGCGCATGACTCGTTGACTGCGTGATGGGCGAGGTGGATTTGCTCCGCTGCCACCGAGTGCGATTGCACACAGACTTCGTTGCACTACGAAACCTTACTCAGCAAGTAGCGTGCTTGACCAGTTCGGCGATGGTTTGCTTTAGAAGGCTTTGCCCTCCGAATTGCATTCCTTGCTGTTTGATCTTGTCGGTGATGATTTGATTTTTGGGCTGCCTCGGTTCACCGTCGATTTGACTGCTGCTGCCCGACAGCTCCTTGGCTAAGGTTGCGACTTCGTAGTTGGAGATGTAACAGTCGTAGCAATTGAACGCTTCGCCAGCGATCCCTTCGACCGTGAGCAGAATACCGACTGCTTTGGCGACGTCCGCGACGTGAACTTCTTTGCCGCCACCAGTACAGTCGACGGACTCGCCTCGGACAACGGCAGCGACCAAGTCGTACCACTTGCTTTGCTCGACTGGTCGATTGACGCCGTAAACTCCTGTCGGCCGGATCGCGCAGATCGGATAACCTTGGCCCAACCCATAGCTGTGGACAAACTTCTCGATGGCGGCTTTGTGGGCGCCATAGTGACTCTTCACCCACAACGGGTGAGCTTCATCGAGCGGGCGGTCGTTCAAAATTTTGTCGTGGACGGCGCAGGTGGAGAACGCGACAAAGCGATTGACCTTTGCCGAACGAGCGGATTCGATCAACTTCAACGTCCCCAGCACGTTCTTGTCGACGAATTCGATCACATCGCCTTCGCCACCCGCAAAGTTTGATCCGGCGCGATACAGCGCGGCATGCACGACCGCATCGCAGCCCTCGACGAGCTTCTTTGCACTGTCGACTTCGCCCAACTCGCCTTCGATCCATTCGAGATCACTGATTGCGTCGAAACCACTGATATCGCTGGATGGACGAGCCCAGCAACGCAGTGAGTGCCCCTGACCGGCAAGGTGCTCGGCGATGTAGCGGCCGATGAATCCAGTGGCACCTGTGAGTGCAATTTTCATATTAGATCTTGGTGCGTGTGCGACGGAATGACCAGGCATTGTTGGCGGGTGGGTAGCCTGATGGGGCACGAAGCTTCTGGAAGACGAGAGCGCTACTTTCGGCGGAGCGAAAGGCGACAATGAATCAAGTCCGCTGATGTGACGGTGGAGGCGAAAGCGGGACGGTGGAAAGCGAGCAAGGCGAGAACGCTACTTTCGGCGGAGCGAAAGGCGACAATGGGTGAAGACACAAAAAAACGCCAGCGTTGTCTTGCTAAACAAACGCTGGCGTTTTCGCGATTTTAAAGAAGTCGGGGCGACACGAGTTGAACGTGCGACCTTCTGGTCCCAAACCAGACGCTCTGCCAGGCTGAGCTACGCCCCGATGGATTTTGGTGACGTTCCTAAAGAGTTGCCTCTGAATGAACTGGTTCACCAACTTCGCTTGATTTTTAGAGACAGTGATGACTTGATGTCAACCTTGTCTTCTTGCCGCATCAGTGTGCGACGTTTTCAAGAAGCGGGAGTATACCGACTGATCAGTTTTGGAAAAGGGCCTCGGCCGGTTCCGAACCAAAAACTTCTTGATTGCTTTCTGGTCGGGCCAAAGCGGCCCGACTCTTGATCCCTTTTGGCAGAAAATTGTGCCGTCGCTGCCGATCCCCCGGGCGAGGCTGAGACTGTTTGCTGCTTAGTTTGCCGGTGATGGTTCGGCATGCCCAAGCTGGGCGAGGACTTGCAGGACCCCATTGAGATGGGCCAAGCGAGGTCCGAAGCGGTCGACGAATTCGTTCAACATGAATTCGCTTTCTTCCAAGCTGTCTTCACTGTCGGCGATTTCTTCAGTCAGGCTGTCCAAGAAACGCGTCTGCACGCGGCTGAGTGTTTCGGCCGCCGAACGGCATGAGCGAGCCAATTCGGGGTTGGCGTCTTTCCATTGCTGGAGTTCGCTCGCACGCTGTTCATTGACAGCATTCTGTTGCTGAATCATCTGCTCAAGCAGGCGATTTTGTTGCTGTTGACCAGCAATCAGATGACGAAGCAAATCGATCATGATTTGGTCTTTCGACTTCCGCGGTTCGGTTTCCGCGTCCGCAGACACGTCGATGCGAAAGACTGGTGAAAGGGGTTCATGCTCGTATGAAGACATCAGCAATAAATCCTTGGTTACGCAATGAATGCAGTCTGGCTGGGAAAGAGAACGCCAGCGGTTGCGAAGCAGGACCGAGTATAACCCGAGACTTTTTGAGTTGGTGCCGAAATGCGCGAGGTGTCGGTAAATTTCCCCCGCGGCTTTAGGAAAAAACCCTCGAATCCGCGGGTTCAGAACTTTTTTGACGAGCATCCGGCACCTTTTTCTGATCGTTAAAGTCCGCATGACCGGAACGCCGAATCAACAGATGCGTCCTTTCAACCGGCGACCGATCGCCGAAAGGATTCACCTCCCCGCGTTTCCCTTGACTGTTTCTCAATGGCAGATAGCTCGCCCGAAAATAAAAACCCGACCCTTGGATACCTGACCGTTGTCAACGACGAGTTCACCGGCTGGACCGGTGGCATGCTCGTCCTCGATCGCGGCGGACGTCCGATCGAGTTCCAATGCACGCTTCCCGTCCGACCGACGAAAGCTCACGAGATCCTGTTTGGCCCGACGTTGCGATCGCACTTGATCAGTGAAGTGATCGGCAAACTGTTAATACAGAAGTGCCGCACGCCGCTATCGATCGTTTGCACGGACCTTGCCGATGCGATGGAGATCGAAGCGTTTACCCAAGCGCCGGTGATCCTGGTTCGTGAAGCGATCGAAAACGAAGACGGATCGATCGATGTCAAAGGTGCAGACGAACTGGAAGCGGTGCCGTTTGCCGGCGCAACGTTCCTTGCACCGATCGATGTCGCTTCCAAAGTCGAATCGTTTGCCGGTCGCTTCGGCGATCTGCCCGATGCGGTCGAACCGTTCGAACGGATTCGTGAAGCGATCAAAGAAGCGCATTCACAACTGGCGCGTCAACAGAGCGGTGCGGCGTAATGGTTTGGTTTCCGCAACGTTCGCAACCGGCGACACCGCGCAGCACCACCGCGCAGCCAAGCGATCTCGTTTCGCCAACACCCGCGACACGTTCGTCCGCTCCGACAACGACATCCGGTAGTGACTTGGTCGCCAGCATTGATGCGGCGTCATCGTGGCATCTGGATGATGTGTTTGCGACGGAGTTGTGTTCGCTGGAGATCCCTGCGATCGAACCGATTGCGATCCCGATCCGTGT
Organism: Rhodopirellula sp. MGV; assembly: GCF_002251265.1. Taxonomy (NCBI): domain Bacteria; kingdom Pseudomonadati; phylum Planctomycetota; class Planctomycetia; order Pirellulales; family Pirellulaceae; genus Rhodopirellula; species Rhodopirellula sp. MGV. Next base: position 12,001 of record NZ_NPDI01000055.1, read on the forward strand.
CCCACCGCTGCGCACCAAGGTCAAAGGGTTTCTGTTTCCCAACGCGAACCGGCCATTCGTTCCACCAGCGGTTGGAAACCTTGCCGATCCGTCGGAAGAGAAAAAGCGACCCAAGCGTGACAACAAACAAGCATCCCGTGGACGGATCAAACCGCCATCGGACATGGTCAAACTTCAAGACCGGCTGTTTTATATGTTGCAGCCGCCGCTGGAGTCACTTGTCGGTAGCGGGCAATTGAACTTTCCGTTTAACCCGTTCCCGTATCAATTGGACGGGATGGCGTTCTTGTTCCCACGTTACGCCGGCATCCTGGCTGACGAGATGGGACTTGGCAAAACGATGCAGGCGATCAGCACGATCCGGTTGCTACTTTGTAGTGGCGAAGTTTCAAATGTGTTGTTGGTCTGTCCGAAACCACTGGTCACGAACTGGCTGCGCGAGTTCAGTGTTTGGGCACCAGAGATCCCCATTGCGGCGATCGAAGGCAACTCGGCCAAACGCGAGTTCCAATGGCGCAGCCCACAGATTCCCGTCAAGGTTGCGAACTACGAACTGTTGATGCGCGACCATACGATTTTGGAAGAGCATGACTTGCACTTCGACCTGGTCGCACTCGACGAAGCTCAGCGGATCAAGAACCGAACGAGTACCACCGCGGAAGTGATTCGCTCGATCAAGCGAACACGAAGCTGGGCATTGACTGGGACGCCGGTTGAAAATTGCCCTGACGATCTGGTCGGTATCTTCGAGTTTCTTTCACCGGGATACCTGAAACCCGGGATGCCGATGCATCAGATCGCTAAGCACGCGAGCGATTTTATCCTTCGACGCACGAAGGACATGGTGCTCGATGACATGCCGCCGAAGCTTTACCGCGACGCGGAATTGGATCTGACGCCAGAACAATGGTCGACGTACGAAGCGGCGGAAAGCGAAGGCGTGGTGCACCTGGAAAACCTGGAACAATCACTGACGATTCAGCACGTGTTCGAGCTGGTCCTGCGTCTGAAACAGATTTGCAATTTCGACCCGGTCACCGGCAGTAGTTGCAAGCTGGAACGCTTGGTTGCGGACATCGAAGAGGTCGCGGCAAGCGGCAAGAAAGCCATCGTGTTTAGCCAGTGGGTAAAGAGTCTGGATAAGATCAAAGCCGCTCTGCAGCCCTATGGTCCGCTTGAATACCACGGCAAGATTCCGCACAAGAAACGCAACGGCGTGATCGATCAGTTCAAAAACGATCCGAACAGCCACGTGATTTTGATGAGTTATGGCGCAGGCAGCGTGGGTTTGAACCTTCAGTTCTGTGAGTACGTGTTCTTGTTCGATCGCTGGTGGAACCCGGCTATCGAAGATCAGGCGATCAACCGTGCACACCGACTTGGTGCTGCCGGCGCGGTGACGGTTACAAAGATGATGGCGGTCAACACGATCGAACAGCGGATCAACGACGTGCTCGATCAGAAACGCGAAATGTTCGACACGCTGTTTTCGAACCATGAACAGCCCACGAGAAACGTGGGACTGAATCGGGACGAGATATTCGGGCTGTTCGATTTGCGAGCGCCGTGCGGAAAGAAGGTTGCGTGATCGCGTGGAGCGGAGAACTGCGGCAGCAACGCTGGAGTCTAACCTTTAGGCGATTCTTCTTTCCGGGAATCGCCAGTGAAGCGGTGCCTTGGACGGCTGACGCCGGTAGTCCGACGACTGCACGGAACCGACGCTAGCGCGTAACGGCTAATGAGGGCTGCGACGCTAGCGCGTATTGGGTTATGAGGGGGGAGCGACGCTGGAGTCTAGCCTTTAGGCGATCCTTCTTTTCGGGAGTCGCAGGTGAAGCGGTGGCTACAACGGCTGACGCCTGGTGTCCGGCGACCGCACGGAACCGACGCTAGCGCGTTTCGGCTAATGAGGCAGCGACGCTGGCGTGCGATGGGTTATGAAGGCGGTAGCGACGCTGGCGCGTAGTGGGTGATGAGGGCGGCAGCGATGTTGGAGTCTAGCCTTTAGGCGATCCTTCTTTCGGGAGTCGCCAGTGAAGTGATGGCCTGAACTCCAACTTACCTGCTCTGGAAGTTTGAGTTGAGTTGACTGGGAGGGGCTCCGAATCTGCTTGCAGGAAGTGGAGCAGTGGGGGGCGTGGGAAGCGCGTTTGGAAACACTGCCGGAGTGTAGGGCGATCCATAGATCATGATGTCACTCGTCGATTCACTGTTGCCCTCGATTCCGTCGGCTCGCATTTGTTCGAGCGTCACCTTTGCTTCGACCCATTTATCGACCGCCGCTTCACGACGCTCGACATCGTCACGCAACTTTTTGGCCCGCTGTTCAATCTCGCTGACCTTCAAATCTTGATAGGCAGTGTCGAGATCAAAACGCAACCGAAATAGAAACGCCAAGCGGTCAATCGCCTTTGCCTGATCGTCTTCCTTTGTTTGCTTAACCTGCTTTTGCCATTTGCGGATTTCATTGGCAACCTCACGGGACATTGCCGCTCGCATTTGATCGACAGAGGCATACGCCAGGGTATTCAGACCCGACGCACGCACCGGGCGTGTTGCGACTGAGGTGCTACCGGACTGTGAATACTGCGAATAAGTCACGATCCCAACGTTGGGAACGTTTTGGCTTGAACTCCCTATCTGCAGCTTGCCTCGCAAAAACTTTTGAAGCGTTTCGATCGGCCAACTCTTTTCGCGATTTCCGTCGGCATCGACCGGCAACTTTTCTGGATCGAGAAAATCCGAGAGTTTCATTTTCTCATCGCCTTGCTCCGATGCATCCGAATCAACGCTCGAAACATCCCGTGACTCCGTCGACGCCGCGGGAATGGCTGGTGGGTTCTGGTCAACGGGCTGCGTTGCCGTCTCCGGTTCAGTCGGTAACGCCGGTACCTCCGGTTCTTGTGCTTTGATAACGGGAGCAACGCCAAGCAGCGATGCAAGAATCACGTGTCGAAATGTAACTGACATTGGGCTGCCTCGATCAAGATTGAATGGGTGCAATCGGTATGGGGATGAACGCAGTCGTTTTGGAATGAGTGGCGACAATGCAAATTCAACAGGCTGCTAGTAAGTCAGCTTGTTTTGGCTCTGCTTCGGTTGGTTTCCTTGCATGAATTGCTCGGCCTGCTGGAGCAACGCTTCAACCGCTCGAATCTCGTCCGCGATGGGATCGAGTGGTCGAACCGGCAAGGACGGTTGCGTGCCATAGGGACGTGTATAGCCATCGAGTCGCTGATTCGCTTCAGGCTGCTGAGTTGACACGGGCTCCGCAGACGCTGTGGAACTATATTGATTTGTTGGGACATACGAATCCGACTGCACCAGAGCCTCGCCTTGAGTGGTGCCTTGAGTCGCTGGTGCAAAGACGTTTTCCGAAGTCGCATCCACGGGCGATGGTTGCCAATCGGATGCCGGCAAGGTTCCTCCCTGCAAACTCAGCCTCGGAGTGGCGGAGTCTGCTGGAACTTGAGGTAGCATGATTCCTGAGAAGTCGCTGTTGGCTTGCGGCGGTTCGTCAATCGACGCAGTGTCCGGCGATTGCATCTCAGAGCCGAATTGCGACACAGATGCTGAGGCCAAGCCCTGCATCACGTTCGATTGGATAGCGTTAAGATTCAGACAAACCACCGCAGTCAGGAATGCGGCGAGCGGCGCGACGATCCATGGGCTCGCCCACCAACCATTCGGAGCGGCCGCTGGTAAACTGGTTGAACGCTGTGCCGGATACGATTCTGGATTTTGCATTTCGCTGAGCACCCGCTCGAGTTCTGCTTGGACGTCTGCCGCCGAATCCGGCCGATCAGACACGTTTTTCGAAAGCAGCCGATCGACTAAATCACTTACTCGCCGTGGGATCTGTGCATTGAGTTTCCAGAGCGGGCGATGTGGTTGGCTGACGATTCGATGAAGCACTGCCAGCGAACGTTCGGCACGCCATGGCGGGCGCCCCGTGAACATGAAATAGATCACCGCGCCCAAGCTGAACAAATCGCTGCGTGGGCCGACGTCGCCACCACGCGCTTGTTCTGGCGACATGTAGTGCGGCGTTCCGGCGATGAACCCGGTTCGCGTCAAGCTGGCGTCGTCGACAGCACGTGCCAAACCAAAGTCACTGATCCACGTACGACTACAGCTATGGTTGACCAAGATGTTGGCTGGTTTGACATCGCGATGGATGATGCCTTGACGATGTGCGGCGGCAAGGCCGGTGGCCGCTTGCGATGCGATCCGAAGGGCATCAAACACCGACAATGGTCCGTACAAATCGACATGCCGCTGAAGCGAGATTCCGTCGATATATCGCATCACCAAATACGGCAGTGCGGCTGTTGTATCAACTTCATGAATCGCAACGACGTTTTCATGTACGACAGCAGCCGCAGCACGGCCTTCACGGACAAACCGTTGCTTTGCGGCGCCGCTCCGTGCCAAGTGTGGCGCGAGAACTTTGATCGCGACCATGCGGTTGAGTTCAGAGTCGTGTGCCTTGACAACCACCCCCATGCCGCCGGCACCGATTTCACGCTCGATGGCATAGCGACCGAGCTGCCCAAGGATGTCTGCTTGGTTGCCCGGCTGAATGGCACCCATCGAGCGCAATTGCATGATCGGGTCGTCATCGTCAAATAACCTTGCGTCACAAGTTGATGAGTCGGCTGCGTCGCCTTGTGGATCAGCCAGCACGCTTTCGTCGAGGTAGCGTGCGGCATCATTCCACCATGATGCGTCGGCAGTTGCTTCGTCGAGTTGCCGGCGACATGGTTCGCAATGTGAAAGGTGGCTTTGCAAGGACGCGAGTTGTTCTTCACCAAGGCGATCTTCGGCCGCGGCTGAAATTGAATCCGGAGAGCACTTCACGATGCGTTTCCCCCAAAGGCCAAGTCTTGTGTTTCGGGCAGCTCGTCGACTTCGATCATGTCGCCGCTAACTTCTTGAACGATCCGTTTCAATCGTCCCATGACTCGGCTGCGTGCGAGGTAAACGGCACCGACATCGATCCCGAGATCGGATGCGACTGAGCTTGGTGATTGGCAATCGATCGCGGTTCTGGAAAAGGCTTCCCAGGTGACCGGACTGATGGCATCGCGCACACGACGTGCAGCCCAACGAAAGGCACATCGGCGAAATGCCACCGTGAATTCCTGCTCTGTCGAACTCGCTGACTCGATTTCCGAGAGTCGCTGTAGCGATTCCGTTCCACCGACGGGCTGGGCATGGCCGCGAAGTTGTCGCAATCGATTGAGCGATTGGTTGCGTGCGACACGAAACAGCCAACTGCGGAAGCGTCCACGACGTTCATCGGGCTGAAATTTATCGACTGACTGTGCGACGGCGAGCAAGACGTCTTGCACAAGGTCGGTCGCATCGGAGGGCTGTAAACCGTGTCGGCGGGCGATGCCGTAGATCAGCGGTTCATAGAGCTGCGTGAACTCTTGCCATGCGGTCGTATCGGCATGATCAGGCAAGCGTGCGAGCAAGCTTTCGCGAGTATCCGGTTCCATCATTTTGATTCCTCTCAAGCGTTGACTAACGCGGGAATCAAGAATCTATCACGGATGAAAGAAAGTTTTTGGGTTTACGCTGGAGTCTCGGCTTCAGCCGATTCTCGGTACGCCGGAGACGGGGAGGAAAGATCGGCTAAAGCCTAGACTCCAACTGTGATGCTGCGGGAGTTGAGCAGGGAGAAGGATCGGCCGATGCCTAGACTCCAACTGCGCATAAAAAAACGCCAGCTGGAAGCGTTGGATGCTTCCGGCTGGCGTCTTGAAGAGTGACCCCTACGGGACTCGAACCCGTGTTACCGCCGTGAAAGGGCGATGTCCTAGACCGCTAGACGAAGGGGCCGTAACGATGTCGCAACAGGTGAATTGCTGTCGCTGACTTCGATGGGCGGAGTTGTACCGAAGACCACCATGGAGCGTCAAGGGTTCAGAGGAAAACCTGACGAAATTTGTTTGGACGTACACTCCGCAGTGGTACGCCGTCACGGCCTGGTGTGAAACAAGAACTTGTTTGGCCTTCTAGCCCTATGCATCGACCGCTGCGTCACCGGACTCCAGACTTTTCTGGATGGCATCGTAGACTTCTCGGCGGTGCACAGGCACTTCGCGTGGTGCTTCCACTCCGAGACGAACTTTGTCTCCGCGGATTTCGACGACAACGATCTTGATGTCGTTGTTGATGACGATGCTTTCGTTCTTCTTACGAGATAAAACCAACATGTTTCAGTCCTTTCGTTAACCGGCCTGATATTCTTTTATTTGATGCCTACGGTGCGAATCAGAACGTCCGACGGGAGGTCACACGGCTCGGGTCGCTGTAGGCCGGTTCAATGTGGGGCTCGCATGGGAGGTAGAGCCTCCACTCCTACCAACAAACTCTAGAACAAAATTTATCACGGTCAAGGAATTCTGACTTGACAAATATGCTTTTCTAACCTTTTTGCAACCGGTTCTACGCATCCAACCGTCAAACTTTCCCAATTGGGGGGTCGTGTGTACAGTTTGGTGACCGTGACTACTCGGCAGATGACGGTGTTTCTGGGTCGGAAATGACACGCGTTTTGACCGGCTGGTTCAGCGGGCGCTGAGATTGGAAGGCTGGTCCGCATTAGTTTAGTCAGTGGTAAAGCCGATGCCGGTTGTCCGTGGGTGTGGCAGGGATGATGGAGATTGCCCCTGCGATGGGAGAGGAGCGGATCCCGGCTGGCCTCAAGCATTGCTGTTGCTTGAGCGTGCGTGGACTTTGGAGAAGCGGCCAGGAGAATCGACTGAAGCCTCGATCAGAGCGGACGAAAATCGGCTAAAGCCTAGACTCCAGCGGAATAGGCTGCTGTGGCGCAAACAAAAAACGCGGCGGGGCTGGATGATGCCCCACCGCGTTGGCGATGAACTTTCTTTTGAGCTGCGAACGTTAACGGTTCGTTTGGTAACCCGTTTGGGCGAATTCTTCTTCCTCTTGGATGATGATTCGCGGGGTGACCATCAGCATCAAGCTGGTCGCGTCGCGTCCAACCGCAACGTTGCGGAACAGTCGGCTCAGGTAAGGGATCTTGCTGAGGATTGGCACGCCACGTTCTGAGCGGCCTTCGCTCAGACGCTTGATACCACCCAACAGGATCGTACCGCCATCGGGAACACTGACCGTCGTGCTGACGGTGGTGAACGCGAAGGTTGGCAACTGCACCGTGGTACCAGTGATCACGTCTTCGGTTTCGCTCGAATCCACCGCATCGTTCTCATCGACCACGCCGTCACCGTTGGTGTCTTCCTGGTCGGTGCTGCTGCTGCGAGTGGTTCGCGAACCTTCGAAGGTGAAGGTATCGACGTCACCGATTTGACTGAAGAACGGTACCAGGGTCAGGCGGACGAAGCGTTTATCGTCGCTGACGATCCCTTGAACGTTCAACTGAGTGCCTTCGTTAAGGACCACGATCACAGGTTGTTGGGCGACGGCGAAGTCACCGACAACCGGAGTGATACTGGTCACGAAGGGGCGTTGCGATTGGTCACTGATCGAAGCGATCTGGCCGTCGAACAACGTCACCTTGGGAGCCTGCATGACGTTCGTTCGTTCGTCACCTTGCGCGGCTTGCAAGAAGAAGAACGCTTCGATGTCACTGAGGATCGCGAAGCCGAGTGTCGACAGCGAGCCCGGGTCGGGAGCACCGAAGATCGGGTTCACACCGAGCGTGTTGTCCAATCGGACGTCCAAGTCAGCACGTGGCAAACCTGACACGCCGTCGAAACCAACGGTGACACTGGGGCCTTCGTCGTCGCTTGGCAAGTTGGTCACGTTGTCGTCGAACTGGACGTCGAAGTCGACGCCGATTTGTTCGAAGAACGTGTCCGATAGGGTGATGAAGCGAACTTCGATCGTGATCTGCAGGTTTTGCAGCGAACGCAGCGATTCGATCAAGTCAACGATTTGGTCGTGAACGTCGCTGGTCGTACTCACAATCAGGCTGAGGTTCTGACGATAGGGAGCCATCGTGCTGTTACCGCCGAGAGCTTCCCACGTATCGGGAACAACGGTGGTTTGAATCAGCTGGATCAGCGAGTCGAAGTCGGCAAACGATCCACCACCGGCACCGCCTGGTGGGTTCTGCGGTCCGAAGCCGCCTTGCGATCCCATCGGGCTGTACTGGCCGAGAACGTTCGAAGACATCTTGGCTGGGTTCATCGTGTTGGCTTGGCGAGTTGCCAAGTCAGTCATCGAGACCGGCATCATCTGGACGTCCAATCGGGGATTGGTCATCTGGTACGCCGCACGCAAAGCACCGGCCAAACCGTCATCATGGCTGGAGACAAAGTTTGGAATTGGTGTGACCAAGTCGGCGACTTTGTAGGTCCGAGTGACAACGTTTTCACGTTTTGCACGCGAGCTGGTGATTTGCAGAACTTCGTCTTTGATCTCGTAGGCCAAATCGAAGTCTTGCAGGATCAAGTTCAGAGCGCTTTTCAGCACGATCTGGTCACGCAATTCCAAAGTCACCGGGGTGTCTTCGAGAACGTTGACCGCTTCCAAAGCACGACGATTGAGCACCATCGGGATGCCGGTAACATTCGACAAGTCGTCGATGACTTCGCGAAGCGGGCGGTTGCGGTACTGGATGTTCACGCGAGTAGAAGAAAGCTGCTCTTTCAACTTGCGTTCTTGAACCGAACCGAACAGCGAACCGGTGTCTTGACTACGACGGATCGACAACTCGTGCCACGATTGTGGATCACGGTTGAAGGTCATCGGTTGGTTGGGGTCGTAACCCGCAACTTGCGATGCCGACAACTCGACGTCCATCAGACCGTTCTGGAACAGTTCTTCCTTACCGGACTGAATGTTTCGCATCATCTGATCGCGTGACGCGAAGCGACTCTTGAGCAGCATGTTGGTCGCGACGGTCGAACCGGGTTTCAGTTCACTGACCTGTTTGGCGACTACTTCTGCTTCTTCGAAACGCTGATCACGCACCAGCTCGTTGAAGGTATCAACGAGGCTGGAGATTTCTTCGTCGATGCGAACTTCACGAGCAGCTTCGTTGGCCATCTCGGTACGAACGGCTTCGTTTTGAAGGTTCAACTCGATGGCGGCGCGATTGTTCTCGACGTACTGTTTTTGCTTTTCCAGCTCGCGGTCGACCATGCGAACGAGTGCCGTTTTATTGGCTTCGGGGACGTTCGAACCGTCCACGCGTCGTCGCAAGCGATTCAAGCTATCGAGGGCATCCAGTGGAGCCGACTCTTTCATCTCGGCCGTCTTGGCCAACTCGGCGGTGATCTCGCGATACAAACGCTGAGTCAGTTCTTTGGTTTCCAGATCAACACGCTCAATCGCGGTCATCTCGGCCTTTTCGGCAGCCGTCGGCAAACGCTTGGGCTGCAACAAGGTCAATTTGTCCTTGAGCGCATTACGAGTCGCCAAGTCAAGCTGACTTTCGTACTTCCAAGCTTCGATGAAGTGTTGGCGAGCGGTGTCTTGATCGCCCGCTTGCAGTGCTTGCAAGCCAGCTTCGTAGTCGGCCACGGGATCGGCGGCGTTGCCTTGAGGCAGCGGAGCACCGAGGGCTTGGACTTGCTGAACCGCTCCACCGGTTTCACCGCTGAAGAGCATTTGTTGGATGAAGTTCGCTTCGTCGCTATCCATTCCGCCAGCGCCGCCGGCGAGAGCGATTTGCGAGTCCATCACGCCGGTTCGCTTGGCAGCCGATTCGGCATCAAGAACGAAGTCCCAAACGCGAGGTTCGCCAGGAGCGAATGCGGACTCGGGGATGTTCAACTGCTGTGCTTGGCGAGCGAAGCCCAATGCACCGGCAGTGTCGCCACGGTCCAGAGCCAGTCGGCCTTGTGCGACCAGACGGAGTGCTTCCGCTTTGGTTGCTGCGACGTTCTGCTGTGCCGTTGGCATCGGCTGGGCTTGAAAACCGGCAGCCATGCGTGGTGGCAAGTTGAGTAGCGCCGCATCGATGCCTGCGATTTGCAGGTCGACACGAAGGCGAGCGACGTCCGAAGCGATCTTAGGATCAACACTCGCTGCCGCTTGGGCGGATCGATAAAACTCGACCGCGGATTCAAATTGTTTCGCGTCCAGTGCCGCGCGAGCTTGGCCCACAAGCGCCTTGCCGTTTTGCACGTTGGCCGCCGGAGCGACTGCCCCGCGAGCATACGAAGGAACGGCAGTCGTTGCCGCGCCTGAATTGTCTTTGGATGGCAGGTTTGCTCCTGGCATCGATAGCTGTGCAGAGACGGTGGACGTCCCTACAAGGCACGCCATCACGGCGGCACCCCAACTCTTGGGGCCAAAAAGTCTTTCGTGGCGTTTCAACGCGACACTCCTTCTTCGCGGTGAGACTTTGTGAATACATAACGTGCTTTCGTCTACGTGCACGAAATCACGACGTCGGTTTTAGCCCCACGGCACGTCGGTCCAACCGCATCGAACTGACATGGCGCGTGCCGTTTCGCGTCGACGAGAGGGTGACTCGATTCACCTTCAAAGACCCGAATTGACTCCGACGCTCGCCGCGGATGTGGGCGGAAGTGCCGGGAGCTAATGGACACGGAAGCGGGGATACGGTCTACGCAATCCTGATGTCAAGCTCGTCTGAGACGGCTTTTTTCCTTTTTTTTGAATTGGGACGGCTGTCGGCAGAGGCCCCACAAGACTTCAATCAATCTTTGAAAAAAACGCCCGTTCAGCTGTCAATCTGGGGTGTCCAGGTAAGGATCCTGGCCGATTTCACGCTGCATCTTCTTCCGTTCCTTTTCATGGTGCAGCAGCACCATCCGGTCACGGAAATGTTTCTTTTCGACCTTCCGCTGTGCCTTGCGAAACAGCTTGGCATAAGAGTCGACAGAGCCTTCCAGATTCGCGCCACGCGACTTCAACTTGTCGGCTTTGTCTGGCCCAAGCCCGCCTTTCAAAATGTCATCGTCCAACGACAAGTACTGGCGGTACGATCCGGGGTCACCCTGGCGACCACAACGGCCGATCAGCTGACGGTCGATCCGTGCGGCGTCGTGCAGCTCGGTACAAATGACATGCATCCCACCAAGTCCCACGATTTCGTCAGACAATTTGATATCAGTACCACGTCCAGCCATGTTGGTGGCCACCGTCACTCGGCCGAGGCCGCCCGCATCAGCGACAATCTCGGCCTCGCGTTCGACGTTGTTTGCATTCAAAACTTCGTGTTCGATGCCAAGTTCATTCAGCAACCGCGACAGGATTTCGCTCTTGTCGATCGAGCGTGTCCCGATCAGTACCGGTCGTCCGGTCGCGTGAATCTCCTGCACTTCGTCGACGATCGCACGGAATTTCGAATCGAGTCGCCCGAAAACGCGGTCGGATAACTGTTTTCGCTTTGGCGGCCGGTTGGTCGGTACGCGGAGCACCGGTGTGCGGTAGATTCGCCGCAATTCGCCTGCGCTGGTCGCGGCAGTACCGGTCATCCCCGCCAAGTGGTTGTAACGGAGAAACAAATCCTGCACCGTGATCCGGGCGGCTTGCCCGGTGGGAACGCTGATATCCAGCCCTTCCTTCGCCTCGATCGCTTGGTGGATCCCGTCACGCCATTTTCGTCCTTCTGCCAAACGCCCGGTAAATTCGTCGACGATGACGATCTCGTTTTCGCCCTTGTCACCGGGACGGACAACGTATTGACGATCGAGCAAGAACTCTTTGTGGACTTTGATCGAACGCTCGGTGTATTCGTAAAGGTCGACCAAGCCCATGGTCCGCACCAGGTCGCTCTTCGGCAGCGAGCGGACCTTTTGCCGACCTCGTGCGGTTAATTCGTATTGCTTGGTGTCGGGATCGATCGTGTAGTGTTCGTCTTCGAGGTACTCCGGTGCAACGCTTGAGGCCCAGCGATACGTCTCGACGATTTGATCACGCACGGTGTCTTCGATACTGCCGATGATCAACGGCGTTCGAGCTTCGTCGATCAGGATACTGTCCGCTTCGTCGACCAAGCAAAAGTGCATGCCTCGCATGACGGGCTTGTCACCGGAATCGCTGAACCCGCCACCACCGTCGCCGAGCATTTCGGTTTGGATACGGTTTTGGGCACGCAGCAGAAGACGGTCTCGCAAGAAGTCGAAGCCGAATTCTTTTGCGGTACCGTATGTAATGTCTGAGGAGTACGACTTGCGACGTGAGCCCTGGTCGTCGGACGTTTGAATGATTCCGACGCTGACGCCCAGCTTGTGAAAGATCGGCATCATCCATTCGGCGTCACGTTTGGCCAAGTAATCGTTGACCGTCGCTAGGTGGGCGCCTTTACCGACGAGCGAATGGATATACAGCGGCAGTGTCGCGGTCAGCGTTTTACCTTCACCGGTTTGCATCTCGGCGATGCTGCCCTCGAACAGTGAAATCGCACCGATCATTTGCACGTCGTAGTGACGCATCCCAAGTGCGCGACGACCGGCTTCGCGGACGAGTGCGTATCCTTCGGGCAGAAGCTTGGCCAGTTTCTCCCCTGCCATCGCGCGGTAACGAAGTGCCAAGGAACGCTTTTTCAGTTCCGTGTCCGTATCCTTTTGCAGGGTCGGTTCCCAACCGGCGATCTCGTCAAGAATCCGCATCCAGCGGAGCATCTTTGGCGTCTTGAATCCCGAGAACAGCGAAACCGATTTTGCGCCGGTTTGAAATCGTTCGGGTGCGATCGTTCGAGCAGGACCTTCGGGAGCTCCGTCATCGCCGTCCGCTACAGCTGGCGCTGTCAGTTCGGTCTGCGTCTCTGGAGCGATCAATTCGCCAGCAACGGCACTGGCAGCCGCAGCGATCGCAGCGACATCAGAAACGTCTGTCGCATCAGCCTCCGTTGGTGACTCGGGCGAGCTAGGCGAAACTGGCGAATCAGGCAACTTGTCCTGAGCTTCGAGATCAACCGATTCGGTTTTGGTGCTGTCCGGTTGCCCCTCAAGATTGCCCGAATTGGTTGGCGTACTGCCAGGAAGACTTGCGTTGGGCGAAGGCGATTCAGTAGATGCAGGCAGCGCAGAATTGGCAGTTTCAGCTTCCGAATTCGTCTGCGAGTTGTGTTGTTGGGTCATTCCGCTTCTGTGAAGGGCCAATTTTGCAAAAACTTTTACGCCAATCCAAGCAGTCCATCTGGCTTCGGACCGTCATTGTACTGCCCGATAGGACCATTTCCTGTGAAGATGCGCAGCTGTGGAAAGCTGTGACTTCAAGCGAGGCTAAATAGGCTAACTATTCCGCTCGTGAGGGAGGTTCTTGATCTGACGGCCAGTTGCGTCGATCGACTTATACCAGTCATTCCAGTATTCCCGGACTGCGCGAGACTTCAAAAATGAAAAGGAACTTTCGAGGCATGACCCTGGCGGCAATGATGCTGTCTGCCTCTGTATCTGTTCACGCTGGCGAGAAACAATTCGCCGGCGACACTGAGTATGCCGGTAACGAACAAGCCTCACAAGCATTTGTTGGCGACCTCGGCGTTGAACCAGTCGCCCATCGTACAACTCACGTTGGCAACTTGCCAAGTTACGCGCCGATCTCGGTTGGCGACATGCAACTGGGCGGCGGTATCGCTCAAGTTGGCTGCACATCCTGCGATGCCCCTGGATGCGATGGCGGATGCGACGCGTCTTGCGGCAGCAGTTGCGATAGCGGCGCGTTTGCAGGATTGATGAATCTCTGCAACAAGGACGGCTGGATCCGTGCGGAGGGTCTGATCATGTTCATGCAGGCTCGCCAAGCACCTGTCTTGGTCGCGACTGCTGATCCGACCGAGTTCCCTGTATTGCCGGATCCCAACAACCCACCATCGGGCGCAACGACCGTTCCGGTTTGGGGCGGCGATGACGGATTGGACGGCGGAGTCTCTGGCGGAACCCGCTTTGACGTTGGCCGCTACTTTTCGGACAACTTCGGAATCGGCGGCCGCTTTATGTGGCTGAGCGAGAACGGCGATGACTTCTCGATGTCCGGCAACGGAACGGGAATGTCGATCGGCCGACCGTTCTTCCAGATCCCGTTGACCAACCCCGGCACCGCATCGGAAAGTGCGCTGATCGTCAACCAAGCGAGCAGCAACCCCGGTGTCGTCGCTCCACAACGCGGTATGGTCCAGTCGAGCTTCAGCACCGATCTGCTGTCAGCAGAAGCTTATGCTCGCATGACTTACTGCCACACCAAGTCGGCCCGCGTCGAGTTGATCGGCGGTTACAGCTACTTCCGCTTGGACGACAACCTGTCGATCTACAGTCGCTCGATCAATAACAACACCAACGCATTCTCTTCGGACTTCAGCGAGTTCGACACCGAGAATGAGTTCAATGGTGGTCAAATCGGTTTCGAGTCATACGTTACTCGTGGTCCTTGGGCAGTCCGCATGCTGTCGAAAGTTCACATGGGTAACATGAGCCGCACGGTTCAAAAGACCGGTCGCTCGGATGACGGTGTCGACAACGTGATCAACAACGTTTACGACAGCAGCCTGTTGGTGGACGAAGAGCAATTGGCGAGCTCCGACGACGAATTCAGCTTCATCCCCGAACTGAACGTCACGCTGGGATACCGCTTCCGCGATCACGTCTCCTTTACCGTCGGATACAATTTCATGTACTTCGACAAGGTCGCACTGGCTGGTCAACAGATCAACCGCAACGTTGACGGCACCGACGACCCACGCACCATCGGTGCAGCGAACTATCGTCAACCGACCATCGTTGATGGCAGCCTGTGGGTCCAAGGTATCAGCCTTGGCACGACGATCGATTACTAATGAGAATGTGAAGGTGGCGATTCTGACCGGCGAGAAGCGATTCGCATCGTCCGGGAAAATCGACGCTTCCCCACAGAATCCAACCGCCTAATCATCATTTATGAACGCGTGGTGCAAGTCACCACGCGTTTTTTTTGTTTGCATCACGCCAAGCGTCTTACGCACCAAGGACTCACCACCGTGTCGGACCTATCAAACATCGTCTTGGGCCTTTGGCCGATCGCCGGCGTTACCACGATCGGTGTCACACGTGACGACGCGCGCGATACCATCCGCGCTGCGATCGACTCCGGAGTCACCCATTTCGACACGGCTTACAGCTATGGCTACGACGGCGAGAGCGACCGTGTATTGCGCGAGTTCGTCCAATCCGCCCCCGGCCGATACCACATCATGGGCAAGGTCGGCCAACGCTGGGACGCTGACCACAATCGTGTTGTCGACGGATCACCCAAACAATTGATTGCAGACGCCGAAGAACACCTGCAACGAATTGGACTGGAACAGATCGATTTGTTGTACCTGCATTCCCCAGACCCGAATGTCGAAATCGAACTGTCGGCTGAAACGATGGCAAAGCTCCAGCACCGTGGTCTGTGCAAAACCGTCGGACTTTGTAATGCCACGCTCGATCAGATTCGCCAGTTCGCGTCGGTGGTCCCCTGTGACGCGATTCAATGCCCGCTGAACCTGATTCAACGTGATTCGATTGAGGATCTGATCGAACCCGTTTCCAAATCCGGCACGAAGGTCTATGTGTTTTGGACGCTGATGAAAGGGTTGCTAGCCGGCAAGATCAAACGCGACCATGTGTTTGCCGAAGGCGACAGCCGGCCAAAGTACCCGATCTTTCAAGGTGATCAACGTCGCAAAGCCCACGAGGTAATTGACTTGCTCGAAGTCATCGGCAAAGACCACGCAATGACCGTCGCACAAGTCTCCATCGGCTGGGCTCTTTCGCAGCCTGGCGTCAGTGGCGTTTTAGTAGGGGCCCGCCGTCCCACACAAATTACCGAAACGCTGAAGTCGCACGCGTTGCCCGCGGACGCACTGCGAGAGATCGATGACAAAGTGAAGTCGCTCTTTGCATAGGCATGACGCCCCCCGCTGGAGTCTAGCCTTCAGGCGATTTTCGGGGCCCTGCATGCGGCGATAATGCCGCATGCAGAACAGAACCACTCAACCGCTGGCTATCGCCAAGGCGGCTCATGAGTGCAACGAAACATTGCGAAGCCCAAAGCTGGGACTCATCGCTTCGTCCACTACGGCGTTGGAGTCTAGCCGTTACGCGATTTTCGGGGCCCTGCATGCGGCGATAATACCGCATGCAGAACAGAACCACTCAACCGCTGGCTATCGCCAAGGCGGCTCATGAGTGCAACCAAGCATTGCGAAG
>NZ_NPDI01000056.1:0-44565 GCF_002251265.1 Rhodopirellula sp. MGV
TGGTTTTCTCCCCCTCCCCATCGATCGCATTTCGTCCGATGATGTCAGGGTTCCGTCCACTCCGCCCAACACTGATTCCACTCGGCATGTTAGACCTGTTTGACAAAATCGAAGAAGCGGCCCAAGCAATCACTGCCGTGTTCCCCGAACCACCCAAGGTGGCGATCATTTTGGGAACCGGGCTCGGCAACCTCGTCGAACAAATCGATGTGAAAGCTTCGATCGACTACGGCGATATTCCACACTTCCTTAAATCCACCGCGACCAGCCACCGTGGTCGCCTGGTATGTGGTTACTTAGCCGGCGTCCCGATCGTTGCGATGGAAGGACGCCACCACATGTACGAAGGCTATCCGCTGAAGCTGATCACGCTTCCCGTTCGCGTCTTCAAACGGTTGGGCGCAGAGCTGTTGATCGTCAGCAACGCTTGTGGCGGTTTGAACCCGTATTACAACTCGGGCGACATCATGGTGATCGACGACCAAATCAACTTGATGGGCGATAATCCGTTGATCGGAATTAACGACGATCGTCTCGGCCCCCGCTTTCCCGACATGTCGGCTCCTTATGATCCGGCCTGGATCGACCGCACGATCGCGATCGGTCGCCGCGCCGATATCCACCTGCATCGTGGCGTATTCGTCGCCGTCGCTGGCCCCAACCTCGAAACTCGCGCCGAGTACCGCTTCCTTCGCACGATCGGTGCGGACGTCGTTGGAATGAGCACGGTGCCGGAAACGATTGTTGCCAACCACTGCGGACTAAAGACGCTGGGGCTGAGCGTGATCACCGACATGTGCCTACCCGATTCGCTGAAAGAAGCCAACGTGGAAGAAATCATTGCGATCGCCAATGACGCGGCACCGCGGTTGCAGCGGATCGTCTCGGACGTCGTCCAAGAGGCTGGCCAAACGAGGATCGCATGAGCGAACGAACCGAGCACCACAATCAACTCGCTCAAGCCGTCGCATTTGTTCAGCATCGTTGTCCCGACTTCGCGACGTCGCCAAACGCTGACCTGACCGGCATCGTACTGGGAAGCGGCTTGGGCGCGCTGGCAGACAAGATCGAATCCACCGTGGCAATTCCGTTTGCGGAAATTCCCGGATTCGGAAAGTCCACTGCCAGTGGTCACCGCGGACAATTGATCCTCGGAAATCTGGATGGCTCAGCGGTTGTCGCCATGGCCGGTCGACTTCATCGATACGAAGGCTGGTCCAATGAACAGGTCGCCTTCCCGATCGAAGTGATGGTGGCTCTCGGGATCAAACGCTTTATCGCAAGCAACGCGGCCGGCGGTGTTAATCCCAAATTATCAGTCGGTGATGTCGTCATCATCACAGATCACATCGATTGGCTGCATGACCGACAGCAAAAAGCATTGGCCAATCGCAGAACCAATTCGGACGCTGGGCAAGAGTTTCTTGGACGAGCACCACAACCTTACTCGTCCGAACTAGCCGAGATCGCACTGGCCGCGTCACGCGAACACGCGTTTTGTGCCGTCAAAGGAACCTATTTGGCAACGCTTGGACCGACCTATGAAACTCGGGCCGAGTACCGAATGATGCGGAAAATTGGTGCTGATGTGGTGGGCATGAGCACAGTGCCGGAGGTTTTGGTCGCGGCAAAAGCAGGAATTCCTGTACTTGCCCTATCAATTGTCAGCAATGTAGCGGATCCAGATCGGGCGATTGTGGCCGATCACAGCGAAGTATTGCAGGCAGGGGACGCGGCAGCGGTTAAACTGGAGCACATTGTTCGCAGAGTGACCCATGCCGCACGTACCAAAACCATCAGGCCCAAGGCCGCCGATTAGCTCCGTTCTGGATTCGGAAACCGAAATCAAGAGCGATACCGAAGCCGTTTTTGATAGCGAGTCGCGTGACTTGTTGTCATCGGAAGGCTTGCGCTTTTCGATGCAACGATTGACCGACGCTGAGCTGCGGACCGCGATTCACTCGATCCCGACGAACGATCGCGATGAGAAACTCGCGAGAATCGAAATCGACGACGCCACCGGCCAGCACGCCGCACTGATGCGTTTGGATCACCCGATCAAATTGCGTATCAACGGGTCGCTCGGTGACTATGCGTTCGCACATCACCGTCAAGTCGTCGTCAAAGTGTTCGGCAATGTTGGTCACGGTGTCGGCGAAGGCATGGCCAGCGGATCGGTTCGAATCCGCGGAAACGCTGGCCATGGTGCCGGCACCGCGATGACCGGCGGTACTTTGGCCGTTTATGGTTCTGCCGGTGACCGCGCCGGAGCGGCGATGCGTGGCGGTGGGCTGTTTGTCCGCGGCAATGCAGGGAACGAAGTCGGACTGGGCGCGATCGGCGGTACGATTGTGATCGGTGGTGATGCGGGCGAAAACATCGGCGACCCGCTCAGTGATGTCGCGGTCTTTATCCGCGGCAATGCGGCCAGCCTTGCCGAAGGTGTCACACAAACGAAACTGCGTAAAAAACAAGAAGTCCAACTTGGACTGCTGTTGATCAGCGCCGGAATCCGTGGCGACGCATCCGATTTCCAACGCATCATCCCCATTGCAAAACTGGACGCCGAACGTTCCGCTCGCGGCGAAGTCGTCCCCAACTGGCGGTAACGCCATCAACTACGTCGAGGATACCAATGGGCGCGGATCGCTTTGCCGGGCTTCATCTTTTGCCACCCAAATGCACCGAAGTTTGGACCAGCAGCCACCTGGCATCGCCCAAACGAGTGATTCGTCGTGTCGATGATACGAACGTTTCGATTGCCTTGCCGCTGTTCTGGTATGACCCGCCCTGGATCGATCTGCCACCGATCATCGCCGCCAGGCTTGCGGCATCGGTCGCAAACATGGATGTCACCGTTTCAGCATTGCACCGTGACCTCACTGACGACGACGATCAAACGGGCGAATTGTTCCAACCGATCGAAGGCGATGATCCGCTGACGGCTTCGGCACCGCCCCGCTATCTGCCACGGATGACGCCCTACCGAATCGAACGCTACGGGTTCGTCTCGCAAGATTTCGATCATGCCCAAGTGATCGACGTCAGACTGTCGCCATCACGTGACAGCTCGGGACGTTTTGCATATTCGCCCGGCCAAATGCAACGCTGGGAACGATCCCCCGCTGACTCACCGATCTCCGGCGGTGGCTATGTCGCCGCATCGACCTTCCCTGCGGACATTATCACTGTCGAACAGGCGAAAACAAAACTCGAACAGCTCCGCCGGCTTGCGCCAACTGCAGCCGTGTTTATTTCGATCACGTCGTATCGCTTGGAAGAAGAGCTATCCGCCGCCATTGCCGCGCATCCCGATGGGCTGATCCTTCGACTGGACGAAACCGAATTCGAAGGCCTTCAACTAGCCGGAATCGTCTCCGGAACTCGTGAATTCTTGCGTCGAAAAAAACTCAGCCATCTTCCGCTGTGGGTCGTCCCCGGTGAAATCACCGTCGATGACGTTTCGAAATTGATCGCGTTGGGGGCCAGCGCAGTTGCGATTGATTCATGGTGTGCGCCGCTACTTGATGTGATCCAAGAAGAACTCCAACACGCCCATTCGTACGAACCCGTGCTCCGCGAAATCCCGACTATGGTTTCGCATCACTTGTGGAGCGACATCGACCGTGTTGTCGGTTTGTGCTCGTCAATCGACCTCGACAAACCGACCCAAGAACGCCTTGGGACATACCACGCGAAATGGGCCAAAGCTTGTAATGCGACGATGCTTGCATAGTCTCTTTGATCCCGTTTCGACGCTTCGTTGGACTTGGCGAAAAGCCCCCACGTCATAAGAGCTACAATAAAGCAAACCGGCGGCGTCCCCATCAACTCGCGCCCCTCCCCAACGCTCAATCAGGTATTCCAAATGTGGAAATCGATCCGGCGGCATTCCGTCGTCACTGGCGTCGTCTTGACCACCTGCTTTGCCGCCAACAGCCCCGCTGACGCGCAGGAACTTGTGGTACCAAATGTGGAAGCCCGCGACGAACCTGCTGACCACGAACTTCATCCACCATCAGTCGTTTCGCCACCGTCGTTGCAATTCGAGGGCAACCGGCCGAGCAACTTGTTTCGAGACTACCAGCCTGATTTCGAAGGCCCCCCGAACAACACGCGGCGTCCTCAACAAACCATCCAGCGCCGGATGCCCGAACCGCAACACATGCCCGACGCCGTCCGCGAGGCGATCGAACGGTCTCGCCAAGGGTCTGAACGTCAACGGGAACAGGTCGAACGCTTGGCGATGGAAGTCCGCGAACTAGAGGTCCGTCGCGAAGAACTGCGCCGTGAAATCGAACGCCTCGAACGCGAACGAATCCACCTCAACGAAACCCGCGTGCACGAACAGCATGTGCGAGCCGAGCGTGAGCGAGAAATGCACGCCGAGCGTGAACGAGAAATGCATGCCGAGCGTGAACGGGAAATGCATGCCGAGCGTGAACGAGAAATGCACGCCGAGCGTGAACGGGAAATGCATGCCGAGCGCGAACGGGAAATGAGAGCTGAGCATGAACGACAGCAGCAAGCCGAGCGAGAACAACAGGACAACGAACGACGCTTGCATTCCGCGTTCGAAGCCTTAGAAATCGCGGGCAAGCTTCCCAGCGATGTCGTACTCGAGGTGCTAACCAAAACTGTCGGCGAGATCAAACATCCCGAGGTCCGACAGCGAGTCCGACAAGCAATTCTTAGGATCGCCGTCGAATCAGGCGACGTTGATCGTGCGACCGACCAACTGCGAAGTCTGCTCATCGAACCTTAAACGAAAGGCCTCATTTTGTGAGCGGCCATCGCGCCGACGTCACAATGCCCTGCACGTCTGACAATTCGATCACGCGGCTGACGTTCAACAGATCAGGCGCGTCGCGGTTAGAGCGAGGCAAGTCAACGCTCCCAAAATAAGCGACCTCTTCCGACATCAGCGATGCATAGGCGGCCAACACCGCCGCATCTCCCTCACCACTTAACGTGATTGAACCGGTATGTAGCGAGGGGAATTGCCGTAGAGCTTCGACGCCTCGGCAAAGATCATAGATTTGCATCCCCGCCAATGTCTGCCCCAACAGCATGTACCTCCGTCGCAAATGCGTCCGCGACTTCACGACCTCCGTCGCCCGTGTCGGCCCGACATCACGCGGCATCAAAAACGCTTGGTTACACGAGCAGGATTCGTCGATGATCGAAGCGACCAATGACGGATCCGGGATGACGTTCGTGAACTGCTCTGGAAACAAATGGGCAAGTGCGGGAGCATACGCTCGATAGCTTGCTTGATCTAACACGACCACTTCGGTAGGCGCCATTCGATCTTTTGCCCTGCAAATCGTCAGTGCTGTCAAGCGATACGGTGACTGAGTGGTGTATTCGAACACGTGACAATCGGCACCGGCTTTCGGGCCTGTCACGTCCTCGATCTCAAGTGCCTCGTGATCAGTGGGCCAACCGTGGAACGTCATCGCGTGAAGCTTGTCGATGATCAACCGGATCTCTTCCGGTGACTCAAACGGCGTGCCTGGATCGACCGTTTTCGTAAAGCTCTCTTGGATCGTGGTGACATGCTCGTCTTCGGGAATCGTATCGAAGACCTTCAAGTCTCGCTGCGGAAACATCGCGGTTGCGGCGTCTTCGATCAAGTCCTCCGTTCCGCGAAGGTGTCGATTCATAAACCGAAACTCTCCCATCCGCAACTCTTGCGTGTCCTGGTGCGGGCCTTGCGTCAGATGCAACCCAAGTTGCTCATCAGCATCGTACAACTGGTAGATTTTTCGCACGTTGCGATGCAGGTCGATCACGCCATCAAGTGGAAAAATACTGTCGCGGTCACTGTTGCTGATCAACAAGGGCCGGGGTGCAATCAATGCCGCAACCTTGTCAAAGTCCCAACGGAATCGATTCACCATGTACATGCAATCGCAATGACCTTCGACGCAACCGTCGACGACATGATTCTTCAGATTCGTGATTCCGGCCACAGGCACAGCCGCACGAATTCGATCGTCGATCGCGGCTACCCACCAGGAATACGCCCCACCACCGCTGCGGCCACTGATGCCGATCCGATTCACGTCGACTTCTTGACGTCGTTCCAAATAATCGAGAGCTCGCACACCATTAAAGGCCTCCACACCGGCAGGCGTATAGCCGCGGTTATTCCACCACCACATTCCTTCGCGATACGTTCCGTGGTGAATGCCTTCGATTTCCCCAAGCTGGATGGTGTCGATTACCAAGCAAACAAAACCGTTCCTCGCATACCAAGCACCATGGTGTTGGTAGTGCGTTTTGTTGCCAAGACTCACGCCGTTTTCGACAACCCGCCCATGCCCACAGACATACAAGATTGCCGGCAACGGTTTCGACTGCGTGGCTGGTCGATAAAAGTTGGCCGTCACGTAGAGCCCTGGCAACGATTGAAAGTACACATTCTCGACAATCACTCCCTCGGACTCATGACTGCCCGTGATCGTTGCCTTGAGGTTGCCGCGGGGCGGAAACGGGTTCAACCCAAGCATCTCCAGCAGTTCGCCTTTCAGCTTGTCACGAGCGTTTGTCCAGTCCTCCAGCGCTTCTATACCGGCCAACGACTTTTGGCTCAGCAACTCTGACTCGCGGTGAAAGTACTCTGCGACCAATGCATCTCCGTCAGACGTCTCTTCCTGCGACTGCAGTGTTCCCTTTTCCTGCGACTGGAGGGGCCCAGCTCGAAAGCAAAACACGCCAAGAAAGATTGCGAAAATCAAGACGACAAACGGCGGGCGATCAATACGGCAAGCCATGGCGGGACCTAGTCACAATAGAATGTTGGGCGGGTGGCAGCGTCGCAGAATACGCATCATGATAAACTGTCCCTCGCACCCCGGTTGCCTCGCTGCCTTCCTAACCTCCTGTTGATTTTCGAGTGTCACCTTTTACTCAGCGAGAGTAACGTTCTCTGCCGCTGGTTTTGCGGAACAGAACACGACAGAGGGACAGGGTAACTCTGAATATCAACAGGCCGCTAATACCTCTCCCCGCCTCGAATGGTTCGATTCAATTTCATCATGCCAAACATTAATCGACTGCTTGCTGTCGCGTTGCTCGTCTTCGCCCCCCACTGCGGACTCCGCCTGGCAAATGCGGAAACGCTGGCTTACTTCGGCACCTACACTTTGGGCGGCTCAACGAGTGAAGGAATCTATGTTTGCTCGATTGATGAACAGACAGGCGAGCTATCGTCACCACGCCTAGCGGCCAAAGCGTTGAACCCATCCTTTGTCGCGATCTCCCCAAACGGAAAATCGTTGTACGCCGCATCCGAAGCTTGGTCGGCGACGGATGCCGGTCCCGCGAAAACGGTCGGAGTCATCGCGTTTTCCATCAAAGCGGACGGCACACTCGAAAAGTTATCGGAAGCCGCGACAGGCGGTCTTGGCGCTTGCCATGTTTCCGTTGACCCGACCGGGCAATGCGTTGGCGTCGCCAACTACACGGGCGGAAGCTGTGCCTTGTTCAAAATCAATCCAGACGGATCACTCGTCTCGCCCGGCGATTTCCATCAGCATCACGGAAGCAGCGTCAATTCCAGTCGTCAAGAATCGCCACACGCACACTCCATCAATTTCAACGCAACAGGAACTCAAGCGATCGTCGCGGATCTCGGCACCGATCAGCTTCTTGAGTATGACGTGAACTTGGGATCGGCCGTGATGTCGCCTTCGAAACAAACCGCGTTGGAACTGCCACCGAGCGGTGGCCCGCGGCACTTTAATTTCGCACCTTCGGGCAAGCTCGCGCTCACCAACCTCGAACTGACTTCCCAAGTCGCGTTGCTGGGGTACTCGGCTGAGAAGAAAACGCTTTCACTCGGCACCGTGATTTCCACGCTGCCTGCCGGTGCAAGTGCCAAAGGAAACTCAACCGCCGAATGTTTGTTTCACCCCAACGGCCAGTTCGCCTACGTTTCCAACCGCGGGCACAACTCATTGGCCGTCATTCGTGTCGATGCGGAAAATCAATCGATCGAGTTGCTTGAAAACGTTTCCAGCGGCGGCGAAATTCCGCGTGGATTTGGGATCACGCCTGATGGGAGATTTCTGGTCGTTGCAAACCAACAAACGGGAAACGTGATCTCACTGCGAATTGACCCTAAGTCGGGATCGTTGACGCCAACCGGAAGTGAAATCAACATCGGTGCCCCGGTCAACGTGCGTTTTCTCCAACGAAACTAGACTCGTCCATCACCCACCTTCAACCAACCCTCAATGGTGACACGTATCATGCCTCGTCTCCTATTCTTTGCACTTCTATCGATGTCGCTCCTGTCGACGAACGTTTTTGCCCAACGTCTAAAATCACCCGAGGTCAATGCCAACGGCACGATCACGTTTCGCGCGGATTTCAGCGACGCACAATCGGTCGAAGTCCAGTTCAATCGAGTTGCAGAAGACTTGGCGAAAGTGATCCTGGAAAAAAACGACGCCGGTAAATGGGAAGGCACGTCGAAGCCGATGGAACCTGGGATCTACGAATACACGATGCAAGTTGACGGCATCAAGCAACTCGATATTCGCAACCGCTGGGTCAAGAAGTGGTACACGCTCGAAAACTTGGTCGAAGTCCCCGGCCAACCACCCTTGGTAACCGAACGCCAACCCGGGCCACACGGTACCCGGCACTTACATGTTTATCATTCGCCCGTGACCGAGTCCCTGCGTGACGTCGTTGTTTATACGCCGCCAGGGTACTCAGAAAACCCCGAGGGCAGTTACCCTGTGCTGTTTCTGCTGCACGGTTTCGGTGATGACCAAACCGCTTGGACAGAAATTGGACGTGCTCATGCGATTGCCGACAACTTGATCGCAAGCGGTAAAGCACGGCCGATGTTAATCGTCATGCCATACGGGCATCCCGTTGAACTGCCGCACGGAAACCGAACTCGCGAACAAGGCAGTCAATACAATGTGGATAACAATCGCCTGATGCAGCGCGATCTGGACGAGGTCCTGATGCCGTGGGTCGCGAAAAACTATCGTGTGATTGATCGGCTAGATGCTCGCGCCATCGCCGGACTTTCGATGGGTGGCGGACACTCGATTCGCACGGCATTGGGTACAAACGATTTCGCCTACGTCGGTGCCTTCAGTGCGGCCGCCCCTGGCGTTGATGCACTCAGCGAAATCGCGGTCGACTTGGACCAATTCAAGAAGCAAACCCGTCTGTTCTGGATCGCGTGCGGCAACGAAGATTTTTTGTTGCAGCAAAATCACCGCTTCATCAAACAGCTTGAAGAAGAATCGGTCGATCACCAATACGTTGAAGGCGAAGGCGGACACAATTGGGACGTTTGGCGAGATGACTATTTACCGACGTTTCTGCCGATGCTATTCCAAGGCGACGTAGACTCGGGCAAGTAATTGCCATCAAGCAATGAGGAAGTGATTGAGGGAATGGACATTGAATCGCTGCCCATCGATGATTGCTTGGGCGATTTAGTTTCGGCTTTAACCGCCAGCAAACCGGTTATTCTGCGCGCCCCACCTGGCGCTGGCAAAACGACCGGCGTACCACCAGCGATTCTCGATTCCGAACTCGGCGATCTTGGCCAAGTCCTGATGCTCCAGCCGCGGCGTCTGGCCGCGCGCGCCGCGGCGATTCGGCTCAGCCGGCTCGTCGGTGAAAAGCCAGGCCAAACGTACGGGTACCACGTCCGTTTCGATCGCAAGGTCTCGTCATCGACCAAATTTGTCTCGATGACCTCGGGAATTCTGTTTCGACAACTCTCGTCCGACCCGCTCCTCGAAAACGTCGGATGTGTCATCATCGACGAATTCCACGAGCGTTCCATCGAAGTCGACTTGGTGCTGGGAATGCTTCAGCGGATCCGATCCACCCTCCGGCCAGAGCTCCGCTTGGTTGTGATGAGCGCGACATTGGATACCGAACCGATTGAAAAATTAATCCCGGATGCCACGATCATTCAAAGTGACGGACGCGCGTTTGATGTCGATATTCGCTACGACAAATCGTTAACGCCTGTCCGGCAAACGGCCAGGGATTTGGCCGATAAGGTGTCGCAGGTTTTGCCCACCGCAGTGCGTGAAAGCGATGGCGACATCCTGGTCTTTTTGCCTGGCATCGGCGAAATCGTCCATACGGCGACCCAAATCGAATCGCTCGCAAAAAAACACTCGATCGATATCTTTCCACTTTACGGTGACTTGCCGGCCGAACGCCAAGACGACGTGCTGACCCCATCGGAACGCCGCAAAATTGTCTTGGCGACCAACGTTGCCGAAACCTCAATCACCATCCCTGGGGTCAAGTGTGTCATCGATACAGGGCTGGCACGCCAAGCGGAATTTGATCCCAGCATCGGGCTGTCCAAGCTACAGATGCGTCCGATTTCAAAAGCGTCTGCGGACCAACGTGCGGGACGCGCCGGCCGTACCGCACCGGGAATCTGTTTTCGACTTTGGCCGCAAGCGTCACATCGCAGCCGCTTGGACCACACCCCTCCCGAAGTCTTGCGGTCCGATTTGTCGACCGCGATCTTGCATTTGACTGGCTGGGGTGAGCGTAACCCGTTCGACTTTCCCTGGGTCACGATGCCAACCGAAGATTCGGTACAGCTCGCCCATCGTCAGTTGCATTTGCTCGGCGCGATCGATGACGACAACCGTCTGACTTCGCTCGGCCAGCAACTGATTGCGTTGCCCGTCCACCCACGGCTCGGTCGACTGATCCTTTCCGCTGTCGAACAAGACTGTGTCGAACACGCTGCAATTGCCGCCGCATTGCTCTCGGAACGTGATCCGTTTCGGCGTCAAACGGGGCGTTCAAGTCGCGAATCAGAAATCGAAAGCGACTTGATCGATCGCGTCTTGCGGTTGGAACGCTTCTTCAAAGGCGTCCCCGACGACCAGATCAAACGCGTGTCAGCACACCATGTCGAAAACGTCGCCCGCCAGCTCTGTAAGTTAGTCCCCGAGGACCTCGCCATCGATCCAGCGGCTTCCCAGCGTACCTTCGAAGAACGCGTGTCCCGCACACTGCTTGCCGCGTTTCCCGACCGGCTCGCCCGACGCCGAAATCCTGGTTCACCCAAAGGCGTGATGGTCGGTTCACGCGGTGTGCAACTGGACCGCGATAGCGCCGTACGCACCAGCGAGTTTTTCCTGTGCCTCAACGTTGACGGCCGCGGCGCCGACGCGAACGTGCGCATGGCGTCAGCGATCGAACAAGCATGGCTGCCCAATGAATGGGTTGATGAACGGCAAGAGAAATTCTTTCACCCGTCAATGAAGGCCGTCGTCGCACGACAACGCAGCTACATTCTTGACTTGATGATCAATGAGAATCCCGCGACAGCGATTGCTGATGAAGAATCAGCAGCGTTGTTGTACCAGCAAGCACACGTGCGGCTGGGGGACGTTTTGCCAGACGATCAAGCACTCGCCGGATACCTTGCCCGCTGGAGATTCCTGGATCAGTATCGCGACGAAACCCTCGGCCCCGATTCACTGCCCATCACGTCAGAAGACGCACTCGATCAAGTGCTGACGCAGCTTTGTCAAAGCAGCTTGTCGTTCAAAGACTTGCAAAAGGCGCCGTGGCTGGACCATCTACGTGGCCTGCTAAGCTACCAACAACAACAGTGGCTGGACGCCCAAGCTCCCGAAGCGATCGAAGTCCCGAGCGGAAATCGAATTCGACTCACCTACGAACTCGGCAAGCGGCCCATCTTGGCCGTTCGCATCCAAGAGATCTTCGGTTGGAAAACGACACCGAAATTGGCAGGCGGATCGACGACAATCCAACTGCACCTGCTCGGCCCCAACTATCGTCCACAGCAGATCACCGATGACTTGGAGAGCTTCTGGAAGTCCACTTATCACGAAGTCAAAAAGGAACTGAAGCGTCGCTACCCAAAACATTTCTGGCCCGATGACCCAGCCTCCGCATCGGCAACACGTAATGGGCTGAAGCCGCGATAAAAAAGCATCCTATTTTGCTATTGGTACGATTACGCAAATGGCATAAACTTTTCGCGTAGTCGAAATCAGATGTTCTTTTTGAGCCCCAACTGGTCCAGGACGACAACGATGCATGCAGCCTCACCACCGGCAAGAATTGTATCGAACGACGCGGACGCGGGCCCGCAATCGCACATGAAGTCACGTCTTGCCGAACTGGCTCGCCGTGTCGACCAACAAGGCAAACGTGTCGCCGCTGCCAGCGGCTATGCGAAACGGTATTCGATCGCACGAGGCGATCAAAACGGATTGCAGGATGCGATCCGATCGGATGGATCCGTTTGACCAGGATGTCGCTCTTATTGCTCCCCAGCGGTCCGCTTGGACCGCTGGGGATGCGATTCTTTTTACAGGGTCAACCTGAACCCTGAATGTTCACCGGCTGTCTTGCCGATGAAATGAAACTCGCGAGTCAAAAAACGGTCGCGTAGAATCGATTGCTTGGTGCGTTCAGACTGCTGTGCAAACAGACGTCGTGTCGCTAAAACTATTGCCAGACGCAATCACCATTCAATCAAGAAACGCCCGGGTGGTGGAATTGGCAGACACAGGGGATTTAAAATCCCCCGGCCATATACGGCTGTGCGGGTTCGAGTCCCGCCTCGGGCATTCTTTCTTTAAGACACGCTACGGAATCCAAACCTTCGTTTCGCTGTTGTCGCGTCGCCATGCTCCCCATGTTGTTCGTTCGAACGGAAGGTCACTGAGTGGCAACAACTTGCTGGTTTGCGCGTACAGCTCTCCATTAAGCTCCACCACCATTCGGTTATAGATATCCAAACCGCCAATGTTCATCGCGATGGAGTTGTCACTTTCGTCGGTGACCACACGGACACAATTTGCGAGGTCGCAATAAGTCACGGTCACCGGTTGGTCATCCAACATCATGTTGATGATGTGGTTCTCTGGCGCCGCCATCGGTTTGATTAGCAAGGCACACTCAACGCCCTCGACCTTGACGCCGATCACTTCGTCGCTGTCTTCAAGGTTCGCTTCGCTAGCGTCGACGAGGTGGGGATCTTTCAACCCATCGATGCTGATCAAGGCTTGCAGCGGAGGATGTTTTTCATTCCCCTCCATTGCCTGATCGATCTCCCGTTGTTCTGCCAGCTCCTGTGCACGCTGGGCTTTCGAAACGGGGCGCAACGCCAAATGACGTTGAGGCGAGAACGTATTGATCTGGTAGGCGCAGTAGGCCAGCGGAATCGAAGCGCAAATGATGACGCTAGCCAATACGCCACCGAGTATGTTTTTTCGAGTCGAGTTTGAAAGGAAGGAGCGGGGACGTGACATAGAAAATGAAAATCTCTTGGTGCAAAACGAGTCTCCACAACAGTGCTCGCTTATCGTTAACTAACACAGGATACGAGCGTGGCGACCGGCATTCCGATGAATTAAACAATCCAAATGCCGATTCATCCGGCGATCCCACAAGGTGCACCAATAGCCCGCTATCGCGACTTAATGCGCCTTCGCGTTCGCGTAATGCATGTCCAAATACATCCATTCCTGTGGGGGTTTTCGCGGCAACGTCGTCGATATCGCGAACGTGAAACGGGCGACTTCGATGCACCACCAGCCTCGACAATGCTGACCGCTACTGGGAACGGATCGAAGCATGATTACGGACCCTCTCATGGCCGTGCAGCTCACGAAAGCTAAGATATTGGGTCCTCGATTTCCCCCTTACGCTACTCAGTCAGGTCCTATGAAACTGGATTTCAAACATACAAGCTCGCTGTTGTCCGCAGCGTTGCTCTCGTTAGGGCTCTCCAGCGCGACGCCCCCGACTTCCCTTTACGCCCAAGAAATCTCTGACACCTGGAAATTCAGCCTCGAACGCCCTGCGGGTGATTGGACCGATACCGACTTCGCCGCAGAGGGTTGGAAAGACGCTCAAGCCGGCTTGGGTTCGCGCGGTACCCCCGGCGCTCGTCTTGGAATGGAATGGACGACCAACGATGTTTGGTTGCGCAAAACCTTCACCCTTGAAAGCGTTCCGGCCAGACCTGCGATCCTGATTCACCATGATGAAGAGGCCGAGATTTATATCAACGGCGAATTGGCCGTTAAAGTTGACGGTTACACAACCAAGTACGAACTGGTCACGATCCCGGAATCCAAACGCAGTTTGCTGAAGACCGGCGAGAACCTTCTTGCGGTTCACTGCCACCAAGAGCGTGGCGGACAATACATCGACGCGCACGTGGTAGACGCTGAGAATGTTCCCGAACTGCCTCCGCCACCTCGCGTCACGAAACCCTACGAATCGGACCTGATCACCAAATGGGGTGAAGCACTGACAGCCGATGACGCCTGGACCGAGTACCCGCGCCCCCAAATGGAACGTGCGTCATGGACGTGCCTGAACGGGAACTGGGACTATGCGATCACCGAAGCCGACCAAAACGACGTGCCAAGCGATTGGCAAGGCGAGATCTTGGTTCCATTCTGCTTGGAATCCAAACTTGGCGGTGTCCACCGACTGCTTCACGAAAGCGAGGCCCTCTGGTATCACCGCACGTTCAACGTCGAATCGGTCAGCGACCAACGCACCTTGCTGAACTTTGAAGCGGTCGACTATCGCTGTGAAGTATTCGTCAACGGAAAATCTGTTGGAACTCACATCGGTGGCAACACGCCCTTCGCCCTGGACGCATCCGACGCGATCAAAGTCGGTGAAAACGAACTGGTCGTCCGTGTCGAAGACGACACCGAGGCATGGCAATTGCGTGGCAAGCAAGTCCTAAACGCAAACGGCATTTGGTACACGCAAGTTTCGGGGATCTGGCAAACCGTTTGGCTGGAACAGGTCGCGCAAAACTACATCGAAGAACTGGAAATCAGCACCGATGCCGACAAAGGCACCATCACGGTGGAACCAGAACTGGTCGGTAGCGGCGCAATCAAAGTCGTTGTGAAAGATGGCGACAAAGTTGTTAACGAAGCGTCGGGCAACGGCAGCCTCACACTGCAAATCGCCAACGCAAAACTGTGGTCTCCCAACTCGCCACATTTGTATGGCCTGGAAGTCCACTTGCTCGATGCCAGTGGCAACGTTGTTGACCAAGTCAATTCTTACGCCGGAATTCGTAGCGTCGGCAAAACCAAAGACGAGGACGGCAATTGGCGATTCACCCTCAACGGCGATGTGATCTTTCACTGGGGACCACTCGACCAAGGCTGGTGGCCAGACGGATTGCTGACGCCGCCTTCCGACGAAGCGATGTTGTTTGACATCGAATGGCTCAAGAACGCTGGGTTCAACATGATCCGTAAGCACATCAAGGTCGAACCGCGACGCTATTACTATCACTGCGATCGACTGGGCATGATGGTTTGGCAGGACCAAGTTAGCGGTGGTCAGAATTGGCCCGCATGGACTCGACTGCAACCGAACCCCGTCGATGGTGAATGGCCGGATGAACATCACCAACAGTACATGGATGAACTGGAATGGATGATCGACTCGCTCGAAAACCACCCCTCAATCGTTTGCTGGGTTCCATTCAACGAAGCTTGGGGCCAACACCGCACTGTCGAAGTCGGCAAGTGGACGGCCAAACGCGACCCAAGCCGTTTGGTCAATATTGCGAGCGGCGGCAACTTCTGGCCCGCCGGTGACATCGTCGACGCGCATGCCTATCCGCACCCGAACTTCCCCTACAACCAAGGCCAAAACGGTCGCTTCGATGACTTCATCAAAGTCATGGGCGAATTCGGCGGACACGGCTACGCTGTACGTGATCACCTCTGGGAAGAAAATCGCGGCAACTGGGGTTACGGCGGATTGCCGGAGTCCAAAGAAGAATACGAGGAACGCTACGCGACCTCGCTGGAAAAACTGAATGAGCTTCGCAAAGGCGGCATCGCAGCGGGCGTCTACACCCAAACGACCGACGTCGAAGGCGAAATCAACGGCTTGATGACTTACGATCGAAAGGTCATCAAAATCCCAGCGGAAAGCCTCAACAAGATGCACCAAGTATTGTTTAACAACTAACAAGTTGTCGAATCAATGAATCTTTCGAAATGGCCGGTCGTGAAAGCGACCGGCCATTTTTTTGCGCTATGAGCATCTGCCGCGGGATTCCTCAGCCGCAACGTGATCGCCTGCGATAGGGTGCCGCTTGGTGTTTGGGTTTGTTTTGGCAGGCGGGAGCCTGCGAAACATTTGCGTGCGAGGCAGAGCCTCCGCACGAGTCACGTTGGCGAGTTCACGTTGTCGGGGACGGCACCCACCACTCGCGGTACAATCGCGATTCCTCGTCTCGATCGCGATGCGGTGTTGCCATTGCGATCGGTGATCCTCCGCCCCACACCGGAATCTCAAATGAAAACCTCTCTCGCCAAACCGTTGTTATCAATCGTTGCGGCAACTGTCGGATGCTTTGCGTTTTCCACCAACGCTGCGGTTTCGCAAGACAGCTTTAACGTCAACGTTGAAGTGGACGCGGCTGAAACGATCGGGGAACTCAAACCGATCTGGCGGTTCTTTGGCGCTGACGAACCGAACTATGCAACGATGAAAGACGGCCAAACGTTGCTCGAAGACCTTGGCGAGCTTCGTCCGCAACAAGTCTATTTCCGAGCCCACAACCTGCTGACAACCGGCGATGGGACTCCAGCCCTGAAATGGGGTTCGACTGATATTTATCGCGAAAATGAAAACGGAGATCCGATCTACAACTGGCGTATCGTTGACGGAATCTTCGATTCGTACCTCAAGCGTGGCGTTCGGCCATACGCACAAATCGGCTTCATGCCTCAAGCCCTTTCGACGCATCCCGAACCGTATCGACACCATTGGCGTCCCGGCATGCCGTACCAACAGGTCTACACCGGCTGGAGCTATCCGCCAAAGGACTACGACAAATGGGGCGAACTGGTTTACCAATGGGTCAACCACTGTGTCGAACGCTACGGACGGGAGGAAGTCGAAACCTGGTATTGGCAGACGTGGAACGAGGCCAACATCGGATACTTCCGCGGTACCGATGAAGAGTTTCGCAAGCTCCATGACTATGCGATCGCCGGCGTACGACGCGCCCTTCCAAACGCGCGTGTTGGCGGCCCCGACTCGGCTGGCGACGGTGGAAACTGGACGCGAAAATTCCTCGACCACTGCTTGCACGGAACCAATTACGCGACGGGGGAAAAAGGCACGCCCATCGACTTTGTTTCCTTCCATGCCAAGGGAGCCCCGCGGTTCATCGACGGTCACATCCAGATGGGAATCGCCAACCAACTCCGCACGATTGACGACGGATTTCGCATCGTCGCTTCCTTCCCCGAACTCAAATCGACTCCGATTGTGATCGGCGAATCCGACCCCGAAGCTGCGCCGCCTGCCAAGGCCCAATGTTTTCATACCGAAATGGCACCGTCTACTCGAGCTACACGGCGGCGAGCTTCGCGCGCAAACATGACCTCGCCGATCGCCATGGCGTGAACCTGGAAGGCGCCCTGTCATGGTCCTTTACCTTTGAAGACCAACCGTACTTCGCAGGCTTTCGACAGATGGCAAGCAACGGATTGCCACTGCCCGTCTTCAACGTCATGCGAATGTTCAGCCGGATGGGCGAGCAACGCGTCGCAGCATCCAGCGACCATGCGATCCCCCTGGATAAGATCCTGAAAGACGGCGTGCGTGGCGAACCCGATGTCGGCGTACTGGCGAGCAAAAGCGATCAAACAAACCAGCTGACCATGATGGTATGGCACTACCACGATGACGACGTTGCCGGTTCCGACGCGAACGTGTCGCTTCGGTTGGCGGGGTTACCCACCAACGTCACGACGGCGAACCTCAAACATTTCCGCGTCGATCGTTCTCACAGCAACGTGTACACCAGATGGTTGACCATGGGTTCGCCCGTCGCACCGAACACGATCGAGTATCGGCAGCTGCAACAAGCATCTCAATTGACCGAAGTCGCGACTGCCCCCAAGCAAATCGAACTGAGCGACGGCAATGCAGAGCTGGAATTCACACTGCCACGCCAAGGCGTTTCGCTGATCGTTCTCAACTGGTAACGCAAACGGGCGATGGCAACACGAAAGAAGCCGACCGTGGGATCCATGGTCGGCTTCTGAATTATTGTCGGCTTTTGTTTTTTGAGTTCGTCAGGTCGTCGCTTAAGCGAAATGATCGACCGTGGTGACGACTGCGGCGCTCGGGCGGGCCGAAATCGTTCGCCAATGATCGGGAGCCCAACGGCTGTATTCGATGAACATCGCGATCACCGCAATCAACATGAACAACATGCTCATCACCAGCATGACGGTGTAAACGCTCGGCGGCTGCTTGGCGTTATCATTCGATGGAAGTGTCGACACGGTCACCCTCCAGGATAAATCCTTCGCTGTAGTCTTTCATGATTTCGGCAACGGCGCGATCGGGTTCAGTTTTTACCACTCGCAGCCGTCCGATGTAACGATCATCACGGGTCACGTCCAGTTGATGTCCGGCGCGAATGCCGTCGTCTTGTCCGATCGAAACTTCGACCAACCCCTTGTTGCGGGTCACGACCAAAACGTTTCCGTTGCGATCCGGTGGGGCACCGTCAAGCGGAGCTTTGGGGTCGATGCCCATATGATCCGCTACTTCACGGAAGCGGGTCAGCTCAGCAGCCAAGTTCTTGTTACGTTCGTCCAACTCCATTCGCACGCCTTGTGCTTCGCTGAGCTTGTCTTGCAAGACCAGCGTTTGTGCGAACAGGTCGTCACGATTCTTTTGCTCTTGAGTGACTTGTTCACGAAGACGTTTGTTGGCGTCTGTCAGCTCTTGCAGTTGCTCAGCCTGAATCTTGTCGGTCTCCGTCAGGTTGGCCAACTTTTCATCCAGCTTTTGAATGCGGCCAATACGGTCCGCCAAGTCGTCGTTCAGTTGGTCAAGCTGCGTTTGCAGTGCGGCAAGCGAAGTCCGACGTGCGACCTGCTCGCGAGCCAACGATGCCTGGGCACGCTGCTGCGCGTCCTGAAGTTGTTCGTTCTGTTGGGCATAGGCTTCAATCTGTGCCTTGTACCCGGATGGACCGAGAACCACGTCCCGCCAGTTCCTGTGAGAGGCGTTGACCGCGAGCGCTAATCCCATAAACAGAATACTGAGTAGGAGAATAACGACGGTAAACGCTTTACCAAGTAACGTCATCTTAGAAGCTTTCCTGTTGCAGAAGCATTCCGGGCCAATGTTTGGTCGGGCAAATGGTCGGACGGACGGTTAACGAAGCGGCAGCAGAGCGCCGGATTTGAGTGGGACGAAAAGCCTGGTATGCCCACGCCAAAACTTTTGCAAAACTCGCTCTCGGAATCGGAGCTCACGTTTTCGCACTGCCGGAAGTATAGTTACCGCAATTTTCAACTGTCAACGAAATCGGAATGAAAAGCCCCAAAGCCACAGTTTCCCTATTTGGGTCAAACGAAAAGACCGGATTGCAATGAACTTGAGACGAGTTTTCCGATCGTAGGGATATCCCACGGGTACTCCCGCAGAGTGGAACGACCCTCATGCTTGGTCCATCAAGCGCATTTACGCCAAGGTTGGGATCAGCCCCATCGAAAACACACAACCGCTCGCTAGTGCGAATGCGGCTCGTTGCTCTGCTCCCCATCGGTCGCTTCGCGATCGCGTGCGGTTAAATGGCGACAACTCTCCCCATTCATTCGCGACGACGGATAGCGAACTCCCCAGCGGCAACACACCCCCGCTCGCTTGTGTGAATGCGGCTCATCGCGTTGCCGGTGGGATCTGTCTAAACCGCCCGGTTTGCGATTCATTCATTTCATCGTGACCGATTCACGATGTCAGATGTTATCCTGTGTGACAGAAGCGGCTGAACGTCGCGTCAACCCTCATCATCTTTGTCCCCCCAAAACCAAGCATTTCGATATGGGCCAAGCGATCCAAGACTTCACCGACCTGCTGCTCCGAAATGGCGTCATCAGCTTGGACCAGCTCTCCGAAGCCGAGCAGGTTGCCAAAGACACTTCGTCCGAAGTCGGCGCGATTCTGATTCAGATGGAATACGCCACGCCCGAAGAAGTCGCACAGGCGATGGCCAAATTCCACAAGATCCCCTATGTCGACCTTCGCGAAACGCGGGTCGCTGACGAGGTGATCGAATTGGTCCCCGAATCGGTCGCCCGGGAAAACATGGTCCTGCCCTACGCCGAAGAAGACGGCGCGCTGCGAATCCTGATCGCCGACCCGTTCGACTTGGAAACCATCGAAAAGCTGCGTTTTATCCTGAACCGCAAAATCGAGACCGCCCTCGCCCCTAAGGAAGCCATCCAAGGGGCGATCAACCAATACTACGGGCAGGTCGAAGGTGAATCGGCTGACTCGATGCTGCAGGAATTCACCGACACGGCGATCGACTTCACCGAAACCGACTCCGGCGAAGTCTCCGAGACCAAGGACGATGGCGACGAAAGTAGCGCCCCGGTCATCCGGTTGGTCAACTTGATGATCCAAGAGGCCGTCCAGCTGCGGGCCAGCGATATTCACGTCGAGCCCTTCGAAGAACGCGTCCGCATCCGCTATCGAATTGACGGCGTTTGCGTCGAACGCGAATCCGCCCCCCGCCGGATGCTCTCGGCACTTATCGCCCGCATCAAGATTCTCTCCAAGATCGACATCTCCGAAAAGCGGCGACCGACCGACGGCCGGATCAAGATCACGGTGGGTGACAAACAGCTCGATTTGCGGGTCAGCATCATCCCGACCAACCACGGTCAATCCTGCGTGATGCGTCTGCTCGACAAGGACAACATCAAAGTCGGTGTCCGTCAGCTCGGCCTGTCACAACGCGATTACCGAACCTTCAACTCGCTGATCCGCCGCCCCAACGGCATCATCCTGGTCACCGGGCCAACCGGTTCCGGAAAGACAACGACACTGTACGCGGCACTGAACGCACTCAACCGCCCCGACCGCAAGATCATCACCGCAGAGGACCCGGTCGAGTACTACTTGCCCGGCATCAACCAGGTCGAAGTCCGGCACAGCATCGGACTCGACTTCGCCCGCATCATTCGCTCGATGCTGCGGCAGGCACCCAACATCATCCTGGTCGGCGAAATGCGTGACCATGAGACAGCATCGATGGGCATCCAGGCCTCACTGACTGGACACCTGGTTTTCAGTACCCTGCACACGAACGATGCGCCCAGTGCCATCAGCCGTATGGTGGACATCGGAGTCCCATCCTACATGGTGGCTAGTTCCGTCATCGCCGTCCTCGCACAGCGTCTGGTGCGAACACTCTGCCCCCGCTGCAAGGTTCGCTACCAGCCGTCCGAATCGGTGATCGCCGACAGCATGCTGCCGCCTGAGATGATCGCCCAAGCGGAGTTCGCACGCGGCAAAGGCTGCCCGTACTGCGGACGGAGTGGCTACCGTGGACGAATCGGTATCTATGAACTGATGGTCATCAACTCGAAATTACGCGAGATGATGTTCAAGGGCGCCGACACCAAAACCATCCGCGTAGAAGCCATAAAGAACGGTATGTCAACGCTTTACGCCGACGGCATGCTCAAGGTGACACGCGGAATCACGACCTTCGAAGAGGTCTACCGGGTCGCCAAGCAGACCGAACAAGAAGGCCTGGCGCTCAACCACTTGGTGGAAGATCTCGACTCACTGTAGGCCTTTACTGGCGGGCACATCGCCGCTGACAAGGCCCCTGGCCGGGTGTGTTTTCACGGCATGGCGACCGTGAAAACACGGCCATCCCAAGCGGCTTTCCCAGTCCCGATCGCTACCACGGTGCTAGTCTGCACTACCAACTGTTTCTCAGATGGCTGGTTAGGTGTAGCGAACACACACGTCGGTCCTCCGCGTGACGCTCTGTTGGGGGGATGCACGTGAAGTTTCACGGTTTCATGCCATCAATTTTTGAAGTTTCGCGGTCCCGCGAACATAATGACGCCAGTTCGGGCATTCGCTGTTCTACTCCTCGCCATCTAACACACCGCCCGATAGCTCGCCAACTTGGCGTCCCGCTGCCAGCTAAAACCCTGGCGCCGCCAATTTGCCGAGACGAGCAACCGATCGATCACGCTCACGAAGGATTCAAACGATGGCAACTGTACTGATTGACAAGCTTCTGCAAGCCGCCGTGAAACAAGGCGTCAGCGACATTCACATCGTCGTCGGCCAGCCGCCAGTGTTTCGTCTGCACGGCCGGATGCGGAAACTGGAAACCAAAACGCTTGAGGCCGAAGACTCCGTCGCGCTGATGAAGTCGATCACGCCGGAACGCTGCCAACGCGAACTCCAAGAAACGGGTAGCACTGACTTTGGTTTCGCGTTCGGCGAACTGGCGCGCTTCCGGGTTTCGGTATTTAAGCAGCGTGGCTTCATCTCGATGGTGCTCCGCCAGATCCCCAACGACAAACTGACGCCGGAACAATTGGGCCTGCCCGAAGCGGTCGTCAAAATGGTCCACCGCCCACGCGGTTTGTTCCTGGTCACGGGGCCAACGGGGTCTGGTAAATCGACAACACTCGCCAGCTTGATCAACCTGCTGAACGAGACCGTCGACCACCACATCATCACGATCGAAGACCCGATCGAGTTTTATCACGATCACAAAATGAGCACGATCAACCAACGTGAAGTTGGCGTCGACGTGCCCAGTTTCTCTGAAGCGATTCGCCGCGCGTTGCGTCAAGACCCTGACGTGATCCTGGTCGGCGAGCTTCGTGACTTGGAAACGATCGAGGCGGCGATCAGTGCGGCCGAAACCGGTCACGTGGTTTTCGGCACGCTGCACACCAACAGTGCACAGGGCACCGTCAACCGGATCATCGACGCGTTCCCCGGAAACTTGCAGGACCAGATTCGGACGCAGCTGGCCAGTACCCTGATCGGTGTTGTCGCCCAAACCCTGTTGCCCAAAGTCGGCGGCGGACGCTGTGCGGCCTACGAAGTGTTGGTCGTCACCCCCGGCGTCGCCAACCTGATCCGTGAAAACAAAACCTTCCGGATCAGCAGCTCGATGCAGACCGGTGCCAAGTTCGGCATGCAATTGATGGACGACGCGCTGTTCCAACACTGGAAAGCCGAGCGGGTCAGCGTCGAAGACGTCCTTGCCAAGGCACACCGCCCGGACGACTTGGCAAAACGGATCGTGCAAGCCCGCCGTGGCCTGGACGATTCCCCCGTGCCAATCGGTGAAGACGAAAACTAGGACTGATCCGACTTTCGAAACCGACACAACCGCCGCCGAACACGCGGCATGCCGGCCGCCCGCCGGCGAACTGACTCACACGTTTCACTGAACCTTTCAATCGCAAGATCGCTTCCATGGCCCCACGTCGCATCGGACAGATCCTCGTTGACCTTGGCTTCCTCACCGACGAGCAACGCGACATCGTGCTCGAGGAGCAGGAGCAGCAACCGGGTGCGCTGTTCGGTAAAGTCGCCGAGGACATGCAGCTGATCACCGAGGAGCAGCTCGTTCAGGCCCTCGCCGAGCAGATGGGGATGCAAACGATCTCGCTGGAAGAGATCCAACTGGCACCCGAGCTGACCGAAAAGATCACCGAAACGATGGCTCAGCTCTATCGTGTGGTCCCGATCCGTTTCGAAGGCAACACCCTGACGGTTGCTACCTGTGACCCGCAAAACCTGAGCGTCCAAGACGAACTGCGGACGTTCCTCGGTTACGACATCGAAGTCCTGGTCTCCACCGAACGGGACATCAACCAAACCATCGGCCGCTACTACGACAGCGAGTCCGAGAGCGTCGAAAAACTCGTCGCCGAACTGGCCGAAGACGAAGAACTGAAAGCGGCGGTGTCCGCCCTCGATAGCGAAAAGTTCAACATCACCGACGCCGAAGCTCTCGCCGACTCGGCACCGGTCCGCAAGCTGCTCAACATGGTGCTGCTGCTGGCGATCAAAGACCACGCCAGCGACATTCACTTGGAACCATTCGAAGACGAGTTCCGCATTCGGATCAAAGCCGAAGGCGTGCTTTACGAAATGGTCCCGCCGCCACGTCACTTGGCATTCGCGATCACCACGCGGATCAAGGTGATGGCGAACCTGGACATCGCCGAACGACGCTTGCCACAGGACGGCCGGATCGAACTGATGGTCGGTGGCCACCCCGTCGACTTGCGGGTCAGCGTCCTGCCGACGATCTTTGGCGAAAGCGTCGTCATGCGGGTTCTTGACCGCTCAGTCGTTAACCTGTCGCTCGAAAACGTCGGCATGGACGAAGCGACGATGAAGACGTTCCGCGAAGCGATCGACCGCCCCAACGGCATCGTCCTGGTGACGGGCCCAACGGGTTCCGGCAAAACCACAACGCTGTATTCGTCCTTGTCGGAAATGAACGACATCAAGGACAAACTGATCACCACCGAGGACCCCGTCGAATATGACATCGACGGCATCATCCAAATCCCGATCGATCATGACGTCGGCGTGACCTTCGCCAGCTGCTTGCGTGCGATCTTGCGGCAAGACCCGGACATCATCCTGGTCGGCGAAATCCGTGACTTGGAAACCGCCGAGATCGCCATCCAAGCCGCACTGACGGGCCACCTGGTATTCAGCACACTGCACACCAACAGCGCCCCCGCGACGATCACCCGCTTGAAGGACATGGGCATCCCTGCCTTTATGACCTGCGCGACCGTGGAAGCGATTCTTGCACAGCGACTCGTCCGCCGGATCTGTACCAAGTGCCGCGAAGAAACCAAGGTCAACAAAGACCTGCTGTTCGAACTGGGCATGAAACTGGAAGACGTCGCCGGCAAAAAGTTCTTCAAAGGGATCGGCTGCGACCAGTGCAACAACACCGGGTACAAGGGACGGATCGCGTTGTTCGAACTGATGATCATGAACGACAAGATCCGCGAGATGGTCATGGCCAACTCGTCGACCGACGAGCTGCGTGAAGAAGCCGAACGCAACGGGATGACGGCACTCCGTGATGCCGGATTGGCGATGGCGTATGACGGCGTCACCACCTTGGACGAAGTCGTCCGCGAGTCACAAAATTCGACAAGCGGAACGGAATGATGAGAGTGGTACAACCGACAATCGCTGGCGACCGAAACCGGTGGCAGATCAGATTCACGAAGCGTCCCAGCGAAGGCTTCACGCTCGTCGAGCTCCTAGTCGTGATCGCCATCATCGGAGCCATCGCCGCCATCGCCATCCCGGCGGTCGGCATCGTGATGCGTACCGCTCGCTCAGCTGCCATGCGAGCTGAGCTTGGGAACATGCAATCAGGGATCGACAACTACCTCACCAAATACGGTGACTATCCCCCAGACTTCTCAAGCTGGAATGTTGTTAAACGCCACTACCTTAAAATTTTTCCAGATATCGCCGACAGCGAACTTCGCCTGCTCTATCGCCTTTGTGACGGCTATGCAGATAACGATGCCAATCAAATGACCCAAATGCCCAGTGCCGCAGGATTCGATCCCACGGCGTTGGATAGAGCTGAAGCATTGGTCTGGTCGCTAGGCGGATTTAGTGCGGACAAGCAATTCCCGTTCACTGGCGCGGGCGGTCCATTAGTCGTCATTGACGAGACAATCACCGGTGCTCGTGAAAATCCTGCGAACGTCGAATACAACCCAACGCGAAATGCACCTGAGGTTGACTTTTCACCCGATCGTCTTTCGATCAAGCCAGTTGGCCCCGGAGCACGGACTTATACCAACCGCGTATTAAGCGCCGATGCCGATGGAACGAACAACCCGAACGATGTCTTCCCAACCTATTCCCTGAAGGCTGGATCAAGTCCGATCGTTTACTTTGACTCGCGCACTTATGCGTACAACCACGGCACCGCTGCGGCGCCGATTATGAATGGCTACTCACGTGTCACCAATGACAGTGCCACTGGCTATGACGGCGTTCGCCCGGTCTTTAGCACAACACGTGGACAAGATCCGACAGGTGCCAACTACGGATCCATCGAAGCCGCTTTGACTGGCTGGCAATTTGAAAAGCCACAGAGCTACCAACTGCTTTCTCCCGGTCTTGATGGCTTGTATGGGGAAGTCGTCGATGACGTCCCCAGCAATGATCCGACCGCTGATACGCCCGTCTATTTTCGCACAGATGGTCGCATGATTCGCCCTGACGCCAACGCCGCGACGCCAGATGCGTTGGTTTGGGGTGTCCAGCGTTTTGACGTGACGGGAATCGTTAGCCGCTCTTTGAATCCATTCCTAGACAACACAGCTAACTTCATCGACGGCGCATTTGGCGATTCGCTGGAATAGAAAATTAAGGCGAAGGCAACTAAGTACGGAAGTCAATCATGGTTCAGCAAAATCCTTATTGCGATGCGAAGCGGAGCGGTTTCACGCTCGTTGAGTTGCTTGTCGTAATCACCGTTATGGTGACGCTTGGCGGAATGCTGACCTATGCGCTGGCTTCCGCGGAAACTGACGCACGTGTGAAGCGTACCGAAGCGGATGTCGTGACGATCGGTCAAGTCTTGCAGCGACACGTCAACGATGTTGCGCTGTCCAAGATGAATTTGGTTTACGGTGCCCCCAGCAGTGTCACGGCAAACGCAACCGGCCCAGGTAGTCCGGCCACGGCGAACTATCCCTTGAGCCGAGCGGCTGCCGTTCCTTTCATCCTCTTCGAGTCTGCCGAGAAAGCGAGGCTGATCCTTGCCGCCCGCCGCGACATGCTTCGCATGGTCTTACCTGAATGCCAAGCAGACTTGCTGTACCCACCTGCGAGTCTGCAATTTCGAACCCGGGCGGAACCACCCATTGGCAGCAGTGGGGCAAGCGTCCAATACCATCCAAACGTAGCGCAACTGAGAGCCCCCAATCAATGGAACCAAATGCGAACACTGCTTGGGTTGCTCTCTGCCGACACAATCGACACCCGATGGCGCACCAGCAATCCAGGGTTCAATCCCGCTTCTGATCCGAAAGTCGACGCGATTCAATTGGCCGGCAACGCGACTTTTGAAGCACTGCTTCGCCAGAAGACAGACGGCACTGCGATGACCTGGACTCGTGAGCACGAGTCTGCCGAGTGCCTGTATCTCATTCTCGCGACGACGGAACTATTTAACGGCAAAGCAATTGATCAAATCCCGTCGTCGCGAATCGTCGACACCGATGGCGACCAAGTACCGGAGATCGTTGATGCGTGGGGGCAGCCTTACGTTTTCATCCGGCAACCAATCTCTCTTGAAACTCCTGTCATCAAGAATTTCAACTCCACAGCTGCAGCGACAGAACAATATCGAATCGATCCAGATCCGTTGGGTTTGCTCAATAGCGACTTTCGGTATCTCGCCTCTGTAAGAGATGCGACGTTGTCAGTTCCAGACTCTGCTTACCAACCAATCTACTTACCCCCGGTTGTCATCAGCAGTGGCATCGACAAGGAATTCGGGATTCGCACCTCGTTCGTGGATACGGACAGAGATGGAACTCCTGAAGAAGGCGTTTCAAGGTCTTACAGTTCATCGGTTGTTCAGCTGCCACAACCAATTGGGCCAACATATTCATACACTGACCCACGGACGAACGTTTCGTATTCAGTACCCGTGTGGAGATACCCGGACCCCTACTTCAATGTTTCAAGCGTACCAGCGAACACGACGGGGGCACACGTGCTGCAAGCAGGTGGAATCGTCAAGGCCAAGGGGTTTGTAAACTCATCCAGCGTAGTCGAATACCAAGGGTTAGGTGCAACTCTTGATAAAGAGACAGCTGCCGACAATATCACCTCACTCGATGCGGGATTCTAATGCGACGTCGTTACAGCAAATCGAAACGCAGCGTCGCCTTCACGCTTGTGGAGTTGTTGATTGCGTTGACCATCGCATCAATCTTGACGTTGATCGCGTTACCGACGCTGAAAGACAGCATGCGACAAAACTCACTTAGCCGAGCGGCTTCGCTGGTTAAGGGTGCATTCATCAACGCGCGAGCTCAAGCCATCCAGACGGGCAGACCGTTTGGAGTTGTTCTTGAACGTCGCCGCAATCGAATTGGCGATGGTACTGCAAACAACCTGGACTTTACCGCAGCGAATTACGCGACACGATTGTATTACGTGCAATCGCCAATCGAGTACCGCGGAGATACCGTTGATGCCAAGTGCTATCCAGTGTTCAACACAAACCCGGGCAGTAACGCGAATTACCCGACATCGCAGTTCCCACAAATCCCACGCCTATTCTTTCCACAGAGTGCGGCCGGAATTCTTTATGCATCCGCCGTTAATAACACGGCAGCCTTGAACTTGATTCGTGTGGG
This sequence comes from Rhodopirellula sp. MGV, assembly GCF_002251265.1. Taxonomy (NCBI): domain Bacteria; kingdom Pseudomonadati; phylum Planctomycetota; class Planctomycetia; order Pirellulales; family Pirellulaceae; genus Rhodopirellula; species Rhodopirellula sp. MGV. The sequence goes on from NZ_NPDI01000056.1 coordinate 28,287, forward strand.
GACCCGCTTTTCTCTCGATGGCTCTGGTTACGTTTTTGAAATCACAGGACTAACTCAAGTCACTACCTATTCGTCCTCCGTAGTCACCCCTGCGTTCACCATCTCTGAACCAGGGACGTTGGTGGATTTCAATGTAGTCGGTTTTTCACCGGAATCGTCCCAACGCCCCGCCGAGCTCTGGAACATCAACCCAGCTGCGTATCTGTCAACATTCCAGCAGTTGAAGTTCCCAATGGAGCTGGAACCGTTTGCACCAATCGAATTCCGATTTCGCACCTCACCAATCCCGGCTCCACTTGCTCCTGTTGCGTTGATGGGCAAAACGGTTGTTGACCTTTCGATTTCAGGAACGGCGACGGAACCGATGAAGTACGGCGCGCAAAGCATCGTCGACTACGATCAAACGCAAGGGATTCCTTCGCTCGCTGCGGATGCGCTTCTGCATAACGTTGCGGTTATGTTCGCCCCCGATGGCAGTGTCGAAGGTGTGTACAGCGACCAACGCACACCCTTGTATCCACCTGGCAGCGACCCAATCGCTGGATTCACGATTATTCGGGATACGCCAGCGTCCACGATCAGCTTCAATGTTGGGTACGTGGACGGGATCTTAGACAACATCGACGACGGTGCGAGATACACGGGTGACATCACGGGAACCGTGTACCGAACGGGCGCCAATGACCCAGCACACTTGCGGCCGCTGCCTCCGGCAACGCTTGACGAAACGAATCTAAAAAAGACGCCGAATTTTGCAAACGCTGACTGCGCCTGGATCTCAATTCAGCCACAAAGCGGAACGATCTCACTTGATTCAGTTGCAACGCAGCCATTGCTTGGACATCTGCAAACCTACTACTCGGATTTGGTTAGTGGCAGCCAAAGCGCACGTGACGTGATGGCAATTCGAGTTCGGCAATCTCGGCGACTCGGAACAGCGGGAACAGTGCAATGAGCCATACAGCGAAGCTAATTCATCGCGATCAATCATCCGTTTTGAAGCGTTCCGGTCTGTCGATCATGGAGGTGCTCTTTGCGATTGGCGTTTTAACAATCGGATTGATGGGCGTCGCATTTATGCTTCCCGTCGCGACCAACAACGCGTCATCCTCGCTCCGAGATGATCGTACCGCAGAAGAATTAAACAACGCGATTGCGAAAGAGATCGCGAGTCTCGGCAAGGGAATCACTCACTTGGTTGGAGCGGAGAATTCTAAGAATACTCCCGCATTCTTCACCGCCTCGCCACGGCCAACCGATGCCGGGTTTGACACGACCGGACAACGTTTTTTTGACATCCCAGTCAGTCAACTGCCTTCTGCGTTCTGCATTGACCCTTGGTTTCTGAACGCAGCCAACTGCCTGCGAAACAACGTTTCCTCCGCAGCTGTAAACGGATATGACCGTACGTTCTTTCCGTGCTATGACCGAAATTATGTACCATCGGTCAGCCCCGCAGATCCAATTGCGAACTCCCTAGCCGGAGCGATGGAATGGACGTGGAAAGGTCGGAACCTGAAATGGAACACCCCAAGATTCACTCGTGTCGCGTTGCCTGCGGATATGCCAAATGCGACTTCAGGGTTGGCCATGTCACGCAGTACTGCGACAAGCGACGATGACTTCTCAGTCGTTGTGAACAAGGATTCGACCGTTGGCGCGGGGCTGTTTCTACAACGGAGTGGGCATAGCGAACTGACTCGTATGCGGTCGCTCACCCGCCCAACTGAGACAGGACGTTTCTCGTCGATGGTAATGATGAGTCGTGCGGGGGCACAAAGCAGTGTTTACAACGCCGCTGTTGTCACCATGCAAGACCGTGATGTTGTCATTCTTCCGAGAGAAGGCGTGTCTGCAACGGGTGACGACATGAAACACCAGCTTGCACCCTATGCTCACACCACAGCTGGACCGAACGGTGGGAGAATACTCGACGAGCATCGTTTGTATGATGCCGAGGTGATGGGGTATGTGACCTATGCCCCAAGACCGTTCGTCCGCAGCAACGGCGGTGAGTTCATTTTCCGAACTTCACAATTCACCAAACCAGACGTCAAAGAGGGCGGGTGGGTTTGCCTGATTCGGCAGGAATATCCGATGGACTCCTATCCGGCCAGTCCACCGAGTACCGAGTATCGGAGCGAATTACTGACACCGACAGGTCGCTATCCAGTATTCGACAGTGCTCCACGGGGCCAACTTCACTTCAATTGGTATCGGATCACCGCCGTCGTAAGCGGCCCCAACCTTGATACAAACCTTGGCGTGTACGACACACAAATCGCGGTGAGAGGCCCTGATTGGGTTTTCCACCCAAGTCAGACGCAAGTTCCCAGCGGTGGTGGAGGCACTATGTATGGTCCACCGTACCCAGCCGCAGGAGTCACACCGACGGTGTCAGCAGCAGACCCGTTGGTTTACGACTTCTCCGGAACCGGGCACCCTGACTTTGGAACGATTGTCGTCGTGATGCCAGACGTCATAAGTGTTTCGCAATTCCTATTCGAATTTGAATAGCCCCGATTCCAAACAACTGCATTAAGCGTTGGTCGAACATTGCCTGCGTCACTAAGAAAGTGATGTGGCACCCTTTATCAAGTTGACTGTTGAGGAGCGAAAAGGCCTTTTCTTCACGCCTTTCGCATAAAGCAAAATGTCTATGAACCCACACAACAAACGATCCGGAATTGTATTGCTGATTGTCCTCGGCATGCTCTCTCTGTTCACCGTGTTAGTGGTTAGCTTTGTTGTCTTCAGCTCACAGATGGCGAGAACATCAGCTGTCAACAAACTGCAGAAGGAATCTGAGATCCCGATTGACGAAGCGATGACGTCAATCATTACCAAAGTTATCTCGGGGACGACGAACCCTCGCTCAGCATTGCTTGGCGAAAGCTTGCTTGAAGACCTGTACGGAATCGATGGCTTGCAACTCCGCGTTGGGCACCGCCGCGGAGCCGTCACTCGAACGAACCTTCCCCTCACACCAACGATCCCAGGCGGAATGCTGCTCTTGCCGCGTTCCGCAAGCGGGATTCCAGAAACGACACTCTTCAAGTTCCCAACCAATCTGGTTCAGTGGTTCGATGATGGAGCCACGGTTCTCGCCGCATCTCCTGGTGCTCAAGAACTATCACCTGTCAGCACTGACCAATTTCATGTTCAAGTGCGTCCCGATTTAGATGACGTATTTGCTGGTCGATTGGTCACCTTTGATGCAGGACCGCTAGCAGGTGTTACTTTTCGAGTGATTCGATCGTTCGGAAATCGAATGGGTGAACCGCCAACAGCGCGGGACGCGAATCCTGAACCTAGGATCTTCAATACTCCTGCATTTCAACTCCCAGCTCTGACTCATGCAGACTACAACAATGCCTCGCTCTACACAGTCGAGGAATATAACCTTTCCGGTTGCTTAGTCGTTGACCTTTCCGAACTCGAAAGCGAAACCGTTGTCGTTGATTCTCGCAGCAGATCAGTTTATGAGATCGCTGACTTGTATCCGAATGCGTTGCTGTACTCCCCCGGCCCCGACGGTCTGCCAGGCGTTGCCTATGTGGATGACGATGGGGACGGAGTCGTAGACAATGCAAGTGAATATGGGTGGCCTAGCTCAGATGACTATGGCTATCGGTTCAAGGTTAACGGTGTGCCATTCAACGGGCGTGGCAAAAACCCGACAGCATTGACCGGGCTGCTAGCAGCGAATCCACTCGGAGCTCCCGTTCAAGTCGATCTTGCCGCCGACGCAGAATTGACGCTCAATCCATCCTTAGTCCCACCGACAACCCGTGCTGGTAACGCTGGCGGAATCGGATTCTTGCCTGAGCCCGATGAACAGTGGGATGGTGCCGGACTCGAAAACCTCTGGCTTGCCTGGCAACCGAGTGACCACCGCCGAGTTTACAACTCCACGATTTATGGTGGTGCCAATGCGGCAGATCTGAACCGCAATCTTGGCTCGAATGTCATCCCGTCATTCCACCGGCCATCAGTCGTCAACTACCTGATGAATGCGCCGATCTACCTACCCGGTGAAGACCCGACAACGGCCCCAACGCGAACGTTCTTTACGATCAGGAACAGCCCGGTTTTCAGTACGCCGGAAGAGGACCATCGGCGTCTTGCGTATCTGGTGCAGCGTCTTCGCCGCGCAGTTCCGCGTCCCCTAAACTTTTCTCATTTTGCTTTCACAAATACAAACAGTGACCTGAACGGGGACGGAATCCCATTTGATGGCGCGCCGGGGTTCAGTGGATCCAACAATGTTCCGATTTTAAACCTGCCGATCGATCTATCACGTGACATCAGTACGGCTGCCGGCTTTCAAGCTGTCGCCAATGACATCGAACGTCTCGCAGTTTGGCTTGTGAACGGCCCATGGGATGTCGACAACGACGGCGATGGTTTACCGGACAGCATTTGGATTGACCCCGGACTCTCCAACGTCAAAGCTCCCGATGGAACGCTGATCCGGCCCTTGGTCGCTTTGCTGATCGAGGACATGGATGGGAAAGTCAACCTCAACTATCATGGGAGCTACTCACATCTCGCAGAGTTAACCCTAGTCGACGGTCCTATCGATACAGACGGCACGGGAACACCAACTGCACGACGACTTTACAACGGCGCGAATTCATTCTTGTCGGCAGCGACAGCGCTCGACTCGTTCGGTTTCGGAGGTGGTATCGGGCCTGCAGAGGTCAACTTCCTACATCTCTTCTCAGGAATTGACCCGACTGCCAACCTGCCTGGCTCCTACCCCAACACCTACAACGGCGCACTGAATGTCAGCCAGATCGCGCTGAGCCAGCAGAGACGCCAGCAGCTGTCGCTAGCCTTTACCGCACGTCCCATTCCTTGGATGTCTTTTGACAACGTGTTTACCCAACGGCCAGCAGATGGCACGATGGGTGTACTGCGTTCTACCTATGGAAACGTGCTGAACCTACGGTATGGCGGAAAACTATACGACTTCCTAGGAAATCAAGTCGCGTCCTATCCGGCAGCATCTGAAACCAAATTCCCTGCTGCTGGTGACTACAACGCAGCCGGTACTCTGACTAGCTTGATGTCCAGGATTCCGTTCCCATCACGAACTCCAATCGGAGTGGTTGGGACGCCAACGGTACCAACCGTTCCCTACACGAATCCAGGCGATGCGTTCAATCAATACTCACCTGCCGGACGTCCGATGGATATGGCAGGTGTAAGCAAGACTCGCAAGAGCTTTAGTGGTCATCAACAGTTTTCGAACCCGATCGTCTCAAACGATGTTGCCAATCAGCCCTACGAATTTGGCTCGACGGAGGCATACGACGACGACGCCCCATTCACAGCCGCTGAGTATATCGACTTCATCGAAAAGGGGCCGCTTAATGGTCGACTCTCAGAACTTCTCAGCGATGCAGTCACGCGCAACAAAGCTATCCGCAATCTGATTGCGACAGAAAGCCGAAGCCTCGAATCCCCAGAACTGCCAGGCGAATCGAGCTTCCTTCAACTTCTGGGATCGAAATTAGTTTTGCCTGGAGCTTCGTCTCAAATCCAGCTCGGCTTTCAACAGTCACATATCGATCGCATGGTGGCCGTGGAACTGAGAAAGGGGCAAAAGCTAAACCTCAATCGTCAGCTCGGAAACGGGCAAAACGATAACCCATCGAACACAAATATCTCGATGCGTTATCCCGCGCTGAACCAGACTGATGACTATCTAGAAACCGAAGTTCAACAAATTGCCGGAACCGCAAACGCCACGCCAAACAACCGTCGTTCCAACGAACGCGCTTTCCCACAAGTCGGCGTCGCGAACTCCGATGCGGCCGCTTACAACGCGAACTACAGTCCCCAACACTATCAACAAGCCAATTACGGCTCGACGGACTTTGACGGCCTCGATACCGATGGCGACGGGATCCTTGATTTCGGTACTCAATTTGACCTCGACAATGACGGAAATCCTGACGAGTACCTAAAGATCGCAACTGGCGAAGAACTATTAGCACGACATCTGTATGTGCTGATGTTTACGCTAATCATGGATGCCAATCCAACCTATGACTCAGCAACTCCATACGACATCACAAGTACCGAGTTTGTCCCAAACTTCCCCTACCCGAGTCCTGGGCAATTCACAAACATCGAAGCACGCAATCGGTATGTCGCTAGGAAGCTGGCACAGTGGGCGGTCAACACAGTCGACTATCGTGATACGAATGTTGCCTGCACACGACTGAGATATGATCCCAATCCGTTCGATGGTTTCGATCCCGTCGTTGCCGCGCGGAATACCGTCTGGGGAATGGAACGCCCCGAGCTGGAACTCACAGAAGCCATCGCGTTTCATGACAAACGTCTAAAACGCAATCTCCAAGAAACCGGGACAGAAGCAGATCAAATCGCGAATGATGAAGATAGTAACCCAAGCGATGCGCTCGAACCTGACTTCGATATGGACCAGTTCCGCATCCCGTTGGCATCTGGGTACATCGAACTGCACTCGTTGCGCGACCCTGTTAGCGGTGGTTACCTAACGGCAAACCCTCCATACATCCCAGCGAATACCCGATCCGGCACCGCTCAGGAAAGTCTTCCGCGAGAGCTCTATACCAACGGACGGCTTGATCTCGGACGGATTGCCGGCGGGATCGTGACCGTGGGCGGAACGAACATCGACCTACGTTCGCCAGTCTGGCGAATCGCGGTTAGCGAACCGACTGGCAACGACCACGAGAAAAGCACCCGCTGGCTCTTCGACGCGGAACGCATCCATCATCTGGGTACTTCCGCTGGTTCAGGCCGAGGCCAAATCGAGGAAGTACGGTACCTACGGTCGCTAAACCCAGGTGATTGGACAAGTCCGGCAGACATCGACACAGCACTGACGGACGCCAGAGATCTATGGCGAGAAGGCCAAAAGTACAGCGCTGAGATTTCGAATGTGCCACGACCAGCAATCGCCGGTACCGAAGTCGTTCGGTTGGCAGACGGAAACTTCGATCCAGACGTTTCTGGCGGAGCAAACCTCCACGACGTGCAACTCGAACGCTTTGTTTGGTTTGCACAGCTTGCTCCCAACGACAACTCCGCGCCAAACGGATTGGAAATCCTCCGCAACATTCGCGGTGGTGGGATGCGGCTAAACAATGTGTACTTCAATCGGCTAGACCGCCAAGCACCAAACGATACCACGCTTGCGATCAACGCAACGCCACAATTGGCGCCGGGCGGATATGCGGTCGTGGGGCCCCGTGCATCAACGATCCTCGGGCAAACATCGGACTCGAATATCCTTTCTTCGCCGATGTACGAGTACCACCCGGTGAACCAGCGTTTCGAGTTTGCATTAATGGGTGCTGGTCAATTTCGACTGAACTACTTCGGGTTAAACGGCACAAACCCGCTGACGCCACGCTACATCGCTGACAACGCCAACGCGTACCATGTGAAGCATGTCCTGCCGCTCATTTGCGAGTCTTTGATGCCTCATGAAACAGGTGCAACGGGAACAATTGCGGCGGGTTGGAATACGTACCTTTCCAACAACGCCGGACGCACCGTTGACATGGGATTCAACATCAGCGCCCCGCTGCCTGGACCGCTGTATTACCCAGCACCTACCGAGTCGATTTTGCCGACCTACCCGCTTACCGATGGCTACGCGGACTACGACGGGACAATGGGAGCAGATCCTGCACCACCGCCAACGAATGGGAGCCATCCAGATGTCCCGTTCGACCACACAGGTGTTGATCTCGATGGTAATGGTTCAATCACCATCGACGAAATGCGTCCGATGCGAAGCAACACCTATGACATCGAGGACACCGCTGGCAACACGCGAACAGTGTTCTGGAACTCGATCGGAACTCACCAAGAAGTTCGCACCGTGTTCCTGCAACGCTTGGCGGATCCAACCAAGCCGTGGCATGCAATCGACAACCCGTATTTGACGGAAGACTTCATACCGATCGACCTCACCACCTACAACGGCGAAGCCGACCCGACGGAGCAAGTTGATCGTGACGGCAATGGAATGCTAGATGACAACTTCGTCGCTGATCAGGGGCGGGTTGTTGCAGGTGGACTTGTCAACGGGACGCTTTTCGATGGAACCGATTTCACGCCACGATTGGCTTTCGATTCTCGCAGGAAAATTCCAGCGGTACAAAAAGATCGTGTTTCAACCCAACTGGTTCGCTCCGTTGGAGCAGCGGACGCGTTGGGGAATTACTCGCGATTCGAGATGGTGCAACGCTCTCCGTATAGTTCCACCTTCAGCGTGCTTCGATCGCAGGCAGTCGTTCCTGGCACTGCGTATTGGAAGTACCAAATCGGCTCGATGTGGCCGGATCAGAACTTCACGGAAACGGGCGAAAAAACGGCCCGTTCAATTGACACGACCTTTGACCTCAGTGATCCAGGTAGCACAGGATTTCCCAATCTAACATTCGACAATCCGACAAGCCAATTTCGCCAGACTCTAGGATTTGTGAACCGCGAATACGGTTACCCGATTCGTTCGGATGGACAGTTCATCTCTGTAACCCAGTCGGGTGTGCCGCTAATTGATCCGGCGTATCTCAGCACCGATATCAACGGAGCATTCGATTTCCAGGTTGGGCAACCTCAAGGAGTTATCTCAAGCTCACTGCCTTGGCTGAACAGAGAGTTCCAGTCTCCGATGGAACTGATGAATGTGCCCGCGACTTCGCGGACGGGGCTGCTGCCAACGTTCACACTTGGCACGCGTTACATTCCGGCACAGACTCGCGAACTTCCAGACAACTTCGGACACTTGCTTGGGTTTGACCGTGGATTTAACTTCCCCGGTCCAGACGCAAACGGCAACAGCATCGACGATGATGCCGAAACCAGCAGCGGCCCACGATATCTCTTGGGAACCAGCCAGGACCAAGACAACTACCGGTTCGAATCGGACGTCGCAAAGTTCTCGGGACGGACCGCAGGCTTCGAACAGATCTTTGACTTTGTTGATACTGGTCCGGTTTATTTCGATAGCCAGCGATGGATCGATCCTAAGAAGGTCATTCACCGGACTGATGCGCAGATCACTGGTGGGTCAGCAGTTTTCCAGACTCGCGCGAGCTACTTCAATCGTGTCGTGACTACACTGCAGCCACCCTATAACTACATCAGCAAGCATCGCTCTCCCGGCAAGGTGAACCTCAACACCACACCGGACTATGTGAGCAAAGGCCCTGGCTTTACGATCCCCAATTCATTCCTTGACCAGGGAGAGTCGCCTGAGCAGCCTCAAAATGCCCCCGCGGCACCTGTCTATCTGTCGTTCAATCCAAATAACGACAATGTCGATGAGGATGGCTTCACGTTGGAATTCCGCAACTCGAATTTGTACGCGAACGGATCCGTCTACCGAGCATTGAATTGGGGAAGTTCAACTCCGTACGAACTTGATACCTATTACGGATCACCCTCGACCTTAGGCGAAAACAACGAGTACGAGCGATCGGTCGATACGAGTTTCGGCCATTCCTTTAAAGCATTCATTGAAAGCCGTCGCGGTTATTCAAACTCCGCACGCGGGACTACCGAACTAGGGAACATCAACCTCGATTGGAGATATCCGACCAGGTTCGCAGGTGTCTTTGCACCAGCGCGTTCCGCAACTCTTGGTAGCGTCCAGCGATTCATGCGGCAAGAAGATGAAACAGGACGTGGCGTTCATCGCCGAACTCAGGATATGGGACTACTACGTCCACACCCTGACTTTAACATGCGTCTGATCACAAATGCGAACCGCACCCTTCACCAAGACGAGACAGCCGGAGCGACGACGCCGTACCAACTGCTCGTAGAAACGGACGCAACCGAGGCTGCGATCAACAACAGCGATGGTAGTGTAAACCTTGCTGATCCGGCGTCCTTCGCAGAGGCGAATGCCGACGCTAGCGTTGGTACGCTTTCCATGTCGATGCTTCGAAGTCGATTGTTCGAGCGTCCGCAAGCGGAACTGCACGAAAGCTATCGTGGCTTGGACCGCGATTCTTACTTCAAGTATCAGGAAGCCTCACGGCTTGCCAACCTAACCTCTTCACACAGCAATGTATTTGTCGTGCGAATGACGGCTAGCTATTTCGTTGTTGACCCAACAACAGGTGCACTCAATGAGGAGTACACCAATAGCACTGGCGAACCACTTCGGCGTAAGAATACCTACGTGATTGATCGTTCGATCCCAGTCGGATTCCTCCCTGGTCGGCCGTCTAACTCATTGAACACCATTATCTATTCGGAGGTGCAGCAATGAGAAAGCGACACCTAGGCTTTACGATTATCGAAGTTCTGATCGCGTTGGCGGCCGCTCTGTTGCTAATGCTCGGATTGACAAAGGCCTACAGCTTGCTTGGCAATCGTATTACGCAACGTCAAGCACAGCTAGATTTGTCAAGTCGACTTCGTGATGTTGCGGTACGTCTTCGGAATGAACTCGAACTGGCAACCTGTCGAATGAAGCCCCCGGCACGCGCTGCCGATGGAGAAGGCTATTTTGTTTATCACGAAGGGCCCTTTACCTCTGCAACGACGGCGCTCGGAAGCACCTCAAACCCGCCACCGCGAGACCCCGAGTTTTTTCGCGATTCCTTCGTTGGCGACATCGACGACTACCTAGCTTTCACGACCCGTGCGAAAAAGGGTAGTCCGTTCGTCGGCTTCATCCCCCGCGGGGTTCTTGAAGCACACCGCTTTGCGTCCAATCCTCCAGGGTATGTAAGGACTGGTGTGAACCACCGACAAGCAACCGAATTAGTACCGTTCTATTCAGAGGTTGCGGAAATCGCGTATTGGCTATCCCCGAGATATCGTCGAGATACAGATGGGACATTGACATACAACTCGGACACCGCTTCGACGGGTCAACCGAATATGATTGACCGGAACGAAGATTTGTTACCGGATCGGATGGACCTGCACCGGAGAGTGCTTTTGGTGCGTCCAGATCTAAACATGACACCCAATGAGATGTTCACTGCGAACGTCGTCAGCGGGTCTGGTGTGAACTTTACGTTAGAAGCTAGCGTCGCAGATGTTCCAACGATCCCATTCCTCACACGTAACAGCAATGGTGACGTACTTATTGTTCCGTTGACACAATTGGCTGGTAACTTCAGTTTTTACCCAAGCTTTAGTGCCAACGCTCCAGTGAGCGGGAATGGGAATATCATCGCGCCCGGAAACTGGTGGGACACCACAGATACCAATGCGGGCAATTACGATTCTCCAGCATGGCTGACTGGACTCGCTCGCGTTCAACAGGTAATGGACCTATCGATTCGACGCGTAACAAATGATTGGAGCACAGCAGCAGGAAGCCGAACCACGGCAATGGCTGGGGCAAACCATTTTGGAATGCCGAGTGCGATCATCGCAGCCAACTCACTCGGAGAACTGACTCGGCCTGAAAACCGATTTGGCTTCGTCCGAATCCCAGCCCCCATTTACAGTGGTCTACCGGGATCATCAATGGCTCAATTGGCGTTGTGCCCACCGCATCGCTATCTGATCAATCATTTTACGTCGACACCGATGCCTCCAACAGGCGTAACAGCAACGGACTATTTCAACGGACCACCCTGGCCGGTGACCTATCCAGCGCAAGCCGATGACGCCAGGCTCGATGGGACGACCACGACGGCTAATTTCGAAAATCCGTTCGGAAAGTTCACTCTGTCTACGTTTCTTCGTCCAGAGTTCGCACTCGCGGACCGAATCGCTGACCATCGTGCTTGGGTAAGTGCTGCTCCGATCTTGCCGACGACTTCACTTCCACGTGCCTCCATCAACCGTGGCGGTTCCGACATTGTGGCGACGGATGTTGTCGGGTTTGATGTTCGCGCTTTCGACCCTTACGCCCCACAGATGGTTTGGGAAGGCCTGGACCAACAACCCGGTATTGCGGGTGACGACGATGGAGATGGTGCCTCTCCCGATGCGGCTCGCCCAGCTACGAGTGGTGTGATCGAGGTCGACGAATTAGGAGCCCCAGGATCCGATGACGAAGTTGCGAACGTCGACAGCTTCCGGATCGCGGAAGCCTTGGTCGATAATGGAACTCGACTTGTCGACGGAAGTTATGATTTCGGAGCCAACGCACGGTCACGATTTGGAGTGGTAAGCCGCGGTAATTTCGTTGACTTAAATTACCTCCGGCTCGCTGGAGGACCGATGCAGGGACTAATTCAATTTAGTACCGGAAACACGGCCGCTCTATCACTCGATAACTTGGGGCAGTTTGAAAGTCCTTTCAGTGGAGTCCAAATCCGGACGCCCATGCCCGCCTTTGTGCCGTTTCCTGACACATGGCAATCGAGCGGACGGTTCATTTTGAACTCTAGTGGTGCGGCTGTGATCTCATCCTTTTACCAACCTGTCTATGACACCTGGACTGACTCCTACTCGTCGGACCTGTTCGACCAAGAGGGGTTTGTGGGAATCGGATCGTTCACTCAGGAACCGTTAAATGCTGGCGGAGCGATCGCCGGGGCGTTCACTGAACGGCGCGTGCCACAAATGAACGTTTCTCAGCAACCCTCAACGGCCAATATGGCATCGAGTAGCAACGTCTTGGCTTCGCGGCGGTGGACGACTCAAAGTAGTTCAGTCTTGCGAACCGGCGACTTTGATGCCGTTGCCGAAGGACGCCATACATTGTCGCCAACGAGTAGCCACCCTTTCGATCTTGATCCACCTATTTCAGTTCCTCTGCGGGCCATTCAAGTGACTATCCGCTTGAACGACTTCTCTGCCGAGACGATCCGGCAGCAGACGGTGATTCAGGAATTTTAGGACGGGTGTTAGTTGCGAGGAACCTCCGATGACGGTACCAAATCCTACGTCGATGCGCTGGATTCTTGCCACCTCCGCGCTGGTCCTACTCGGTACCCTCGCCCGAGCATCCCAGTTCTCTTACTTCTCGTTTCCGCTCGCCCCACGCGAGTTGCGGCCCGATGCCTTGCCGCTTCCCGAAGACGCGCAGCCGTTTTGTTTTGACCCTCAAGCCGCGGTCCTGCTAACCACCGGCCCCGACCTCGCCCCCGGCCGCGCCGGTGAAGACGACGATCTCAACGGCATCGTCGACGACCGAGCCGAAATGGGCGCCGTCCCCAGCGATGATCAATGCATCGCCCCAGCCGACCCCGGCTATCGAGACGCCGCCAAGCAACCGCAGTCGATGACCGTCTCCCGAGGCGCGTTCGTCCCCTGCAACGACAACGCCCAACGCTGGCTGACAACCAACGGCTGGCGAATCGGTGAGTTGCAAGCCACGGAGTAAAAGCAACAAGCCACAGCGAATGAGATGAGCCGCATTCGCGATCGCGAGCGGTTGGGTGTTTTGCCGGAGGTTCGGTTGATGGAGGTGCTGGCTTGGATTGCAAATTGCAAAGTGAACATTGCAAATTGAGAATTGGGGCGAGGATCCAGTAGGCGTCATATCAGCCGCTTTCGCGATAGCGAGCGGTTAGGTGTTTTCGCGAGGGTTCGAGCGTCGCCGTCGTTCGCGGAGCAAGGTGACTGCAGGGGAACCGACGCTAGCGCGTTGCGGCTAATAGCATCCACCAGAGCCGATACGCGCTAGCGTCGGTTTCGTGCCGTCGACAACAAAATCAGCCGCATTCGCGATCGCGAGCGGTTAGGTAAGGTCGCGATGTTCCGAACGTTGCCGTCGTCCCGGAGCAAGGTGACTGCAGGGGAACCGACGCTAGCGCGTTCCGGCTAATGAGGAGCAATCTCTCGTGATTCGTAGTGGACGAAGCGATGAGTCCCTGGACGCTGGAATCGGCACCAACACCACCACAGCGAATGACATCAGCCGCATTCGCGATAGCGAGCGGTTGTGTGTTTTCGAGGGTTTCCGAACGTTGCCGTCGTCCCGGTACAGGGTGACTGCTGGGGAACCGACGCTAGCGCGTTGCGGCTAATGAAGAGCAATCTCTCGTGATTCGTAGTGGACGAAGCGATGAGTCCCTGGACGCTGGAATCGGCACCAACACCAACACAGCGAATTACATCAGCCGCATCCGCGATAGCGAGCGGTTGGGTGTTTTCGCGAGGTTCAGAGCGTTGCCGTCGCTCACGGAACAGAGTGACTAATGGGAAACCGACGCTAGCGCGTTTCGGCTAATGGGAACCTGGGACCCTACGTCGTGGGCGTTGCGATGAGCCCATGGAAAGTGGAGCCACTAAAAAACAATCCAACGCTTTCACATCGCTTGCAGCTGACGCAGTGGCCTGATTGTTTGTCAGGCCGGCAGAATCGGGATCGCCTAAAGGCTAGACTCCAGCGTGCTAGCTTCCGTTGTTGCTTCGGCACGCCGCGGGGGCGAGGCTAGGCTTCGCAGAGACGACTCGGCTCTTGACCTGACGTGAAGCTTTTTCAGGGCAGACCGGAGGCGACATTCCCAGATCTTTCAACAACAGCTTTGTGGTGATCCGGCTGGATTCATAGATCACCGGCAGCCCACTGCCAGGGTGCGTTCCTCCACCGACCAAGTACATCCCGCCGATTTCTTCAAAGCGGTTTCGAGGCCGATTGTGCAACATCTGCCCTAGGTTATGAGCCAAGTTGAACGTCGCCCCGCGATAGATCGCATAGTCACTCTCCCAACTTTGCGGCGTGATCATTCGCTCGGTCACAATTCGATCGCGCACGTCACCCAATCCGATCTGGCCGAGTCGATCGAGCGTCAACTCTCGGAACGCGGGCGCTTGCTCGGTCCAATCGATCGAACCGGTTTGATGAGTCACCGGCACCAACACATACAACGTGCTCTGGCCACGAGGAGCGAGCGTCCGATCGGTCACGCAAGCGTTTTGGACGTAGAACGACGGGTCGTCGCTTAACGAGTGCGTCTGTTCGATTTCGCGTAAGTTGCGTTCGTAGTCGCGGCTGATATGGATGCTGTGGTGCGGCAGATTTTCATAAATGCCGTCGATCCCCAAATAAAGCATGAAGGTGCTGCATGAGAAACGTTTCTTGGCGATCGACTGATCGGACCAACGCTTCCGAGCTTGGTTTGGAATCGTACGGGTGACCCAGTTGGCGAAGTCTGCGTTGACCACGAACGCATCGGCCGTGTACGTCGCCTGGTCGGTGGTCAATGCCTTTAGTTTGCGACCGTCCAATTCGGCGGACTGAACCGATTCGTCGTACCGGAACTTGACTCCCATGTCACGCGCGATCTCTGCCATCCGTTCGCTGACGCGGGCACAACCGCCGATCGGATGCCAAACACCATGCTCGTATTCCAAAAACGACAGAATGCTAAACAAACTGGGACAGTTAAACGGACTCATCCCCAGGTACTTCGACTGGAACGCGAACGCGATGACCAAACGTGGGTCATGAAAGTAGCGTCCCAGTTCGGTACCGAGAGAGCGAAACGGGTGCAGGTGCGGGGCCGCTTCTAACAAACTGGGTTTGACGAAATCGGCTAGGGAGCAAAACGGTGACTCCAAAATCGGACGGAACTTTTCCAGCTTGACCCGATTATCGTTCATGTATCGCCGCAGCGCCCCCACATCGCGAGGCGAGAACTTGGCGATTTGCTGATCCATCGCATCCATGTCGGGCGTGCAATCGAGTTGTCCTCCACCACCAAAGGTCAATCGGTACTGTGGGTCCAGCCGGCGCATCGGGACTTCACGCATCAGGTCAAAACCGACCGAACGGAAGATTTCCTGGAGCACACGTGGGTACAGAAAGAAGGTTGGACCGCAGTCGAACCGGAAACCGTCTTGCTCGATTGCCGAAGTCCGGCCGCCGGGGCGGTCACGTCGTTCCAGCACGGTCACATCGCACCCGGCATGGGCAAGCTGCATGGCGGACGCCAACCCGCCAGGTCCGGCACCGACGATGACGATCTTGCGTTGTTTCACAGTAGACAGGCTCCATGAACCGGTGGAAGTCACCGGAATCGCAGGGTGGGGACACAATGGAAGGCTATAGCATGAGTGCTGGGAGAATTTAGAGGAAGGTCAAGTTGTCCCCGGAGGATGACATCAGCCGCAATCGCGATAGCGAGCGGTTGCGTGTTTTCGCGGGGGTTCGAGCGTCGTCGTCGTCCCGGAGCAAGGTGACTGCTGGGGAACCGACGCTAGTGCGTTCCGGCTAATAGCAGCCACCTGAGCCGATACGCGCTAGCGTCGGTTGCGTGCCATCGACAACAAAATCAGCCGCATTCGCGATAGCGAGCGGTTGGGTGGTTTCGAGGGTTCGAGCGCCGTCGTCGTCCCGGAG